>CBINIO010000059.1:0-12967 GCA_966250725.1 uncultured Chitinophaga sp. | reverse complement strand
CTCCGTTACCCTGATCTCTATTTTTTTCATAGGGTCGTATTTCACGTAAGTTGCAGCGCTGATCAGAAGAGTACAAGCCAGAACAATAGTTTTTAAAAACATAGTATGCTGTTAAATAAATAAAAAAAGCCGGCGCCGGTTTATAACATGAGCATTACCTGCTCCAACGTAGTACCGACCAGACCTTCCAGCCGGAGCTTTGCCTGCCTGAGATCTTTTTCAAGGATGACCTTTTTGGTCATTTCGGCGTTATAGCTCCTGTAAGACTCCTTATATATTTCCAAAGGCACGGTATCGTCGCCGGCCCTGAATTTCTCTTCCGTTTGTGTATAGGTGTGAAGCGCTTCTTCCAGCAGCGGCAGGTGAAGCTCGTACAGCTGCTTGGCGGCTGAATAATCTTCATACGCCTCCAGCACGGCCGCTTTCGCCGCCAGGCTCTGGCCTTCCTGCTGAACGTCCAGCAGCCTGCCTTCGGCCTTTGCCCTTTTGATGTCATTGGGGATCTTGATGAGGTTGCCCAGCGGAAGCATTACGCCGAAGTTGTACCTGGGATAAAAATTCGCGACCTGGTTGTTGCTGTTGTTTCCCTTGAGCGTAAACTCGTTGAGGTTTCCCGCCGCGGAGAAATGATTGAGCCATTGTGCGCCCGCGATATTCTTTTCGTATTTATTGATCTGCTTTTTTACGGCATATTCTCTCATGTCGGGATGCATCAGGGCCAGTTCAACGAGCTTGGCCTTGAAACGGGCAACCGTATTCGGGTCCGCAGGCAAATTCAGCAGTACAGACGTGTCTTTGGTGATGAGCTGCGCCTGCGACGAGGTACCGATAAGTAAAGCAAGCACTACGATACAAATGCTTTTCATATTTTTTGATTTTTAAAAGTGTACAGGTATTTGGTTTTTATAACGATGGCCGTGAAGGCGTTTAGCATAATGGCGGACTCAACCAGCGTGGATGCGTCCTGTGTATATTGCGCAAGGGCCACCTCAAAGGCCGAAGCCGCGACGCTGATCATCAGCAGCCTGTCCATCTCGCTCTCAAGACGGAAATAATTGACGATAGCCATTTGGATCAGGAAGTAAAAGGTGCCGACCATCAGCACGAGCCCCAGCCAGCCGGTTTCCAGCACGCCGCGCAGGTAACCGTTGTCCGTCTGAAGATTGGCAAGCTGATGCCCCGGGTGGAAAATAAGCGCATTACCGCCCGTCGTCATCAGCCCGCCGCCAAAGGGGTGGGAGTAAATGTACGGTTGCGCGATCGCCCGGTTATTGTCGCGTACGGTAATGGAGGCATCCTCTTTCCCAAGAAAAGCCGTCCGGACGCGTATGATGGTAGGGCTGTAAAACGGGCCGAACAGGACGACCACCGCTATAAAGCCGAATGCCATCGCGATCAGTATCGTGTTCCGCTTTTGAAGGTTTGCGATAAAGAACAGCATCAGTCCCGCCGGCACCATCACGTACCCCGTTCTTGTACCGGAATAGCCCAATGCCAGGAAGTGAAAAAGCAGGATCACTCCCAGTATCAGCTTCCTGGAAACGCTTAGCGTCTGCTTGCTCGCCGTCAGCAATATCATGCAGGTGACGATATTGCAAGCCATAATGATTCCGAACGAAGCGGCATCGGCCATAAAGGAGAATATGCGGATGCCCGTCAGAATGATCGTGGTATTGAACATTTTCGGATACTTGGCCATGAACGCCTTTTCATACGGCATCAGGCCGAACCATTGCTGCATGCAGGCGTATATAGCGGCGGCAGTGCAAATGATTATCCAGAACTTGAAAAATGTACGGACGTCTTTAAGGCTGTTGAATACATGCAGCCCGAGGTAGAGGAACAGCAGGTTCCTGAAACTTACGCGCATGAATATGAACCATCCCGCAATGTTGAACCCGTACGGATTGGCAATTTGCAGCACCAGCACCAGGAAGTAAAGGTAAGTGGTGATCAGCAGCGGATCTTTCCAGAAATTGACCTTTTTGATGGAAGGATCGCCTTTCCTGAGCAGGCATCCCAGCAAAGCGCAACCCAGCAGTCCGTCCATCACCACGCCCACGCTCTGCTGCGAGCCGGATATCCTCTCCAGCAGCGGCAGGATGATGGTGATGCCGATATAGATATAATATCCCAGCTTATAATAGAGGACACTCGTTGTACATATGGCAAGACCCGCGATCCCGACCACGATCAGTACTGACTTCTTGAAATCGGACGCCGCCACGAAAGCGATGGCGACGACCAGCAGCAGCCATGTAATCAGCAGGAATGTATTCTTGATATTTTTATGGATCACCGACATTTGTAACTACCCGAAAACCGTTTTAAAAGCCAGGAATAACAGCACCGCCCCTACGAAACCAAGCAATAAAGCCTGGTGAAGCGCTTCGCTGATGATCTTTTTTTCTTTTGGTTCCTTTTTCATAACAGGTGCATTTTTAATGGCAGCTTCCGGCCCTCCTGTCTGGGCGCAGGCTCCCTGAAAGGCCCGTAAAAAAGGTATTTTATTTTCAAAGCCAGCGTAAGGCGGTATACGACTACAGACAAAAAGATGCCCGCCGCTACCAGGAAAAATGTAAGACCCGTAATCTGTTCGGGTATCCCGAAGTGCAGGATAACGGTCCTCAGCATAAATATGATGGCTACATGCAGCAGGTAAATGTACAGGGAATAATGCCCGAGTATCTGCAGGAACCCCAGCTTGTTATATTTGGCCAGCAGCATGGAGATCATGATCACCAGCAGGCCGCCTATCATGGCGAGCGCGGAGTACAGGAAGATGTTCATGTTCTGGTTCAGCATGCAGTAGTACTGCGCGATCAGGAATACCGGCAGCAGCACGGTCACCTTTGAAACGGAAGTCAGCGCCTCCTGCACTTTCGGATTAAAAAAGTAGGGCGCGGCAATGATCCCGATAGCGAAGTATACATAATGCAGCATCACGTCCGTCAGCGTGCTGATGTCCCCGGCCAGCGGTTTTATCGCGACCAGCAGAATGCCGAAAACCAGGTGCATCCAGGGCTTCAGCTTAACTACCTTATCCATGAAAAGAAAGACCGCGGCGACGTTGAACAGCGCGAACAGGTACCATAGCTGCAGCATGGACCTGGGATGGATCAGTATGTCGAGATAGCTGTCCACACCGCGTTTGGCATTGGTATAGTCGATGAAAAAAAGCTGCAGCGTCAGGGAGATCAGGCACCAGAGCAGGTAGGGGTACAGCCAGGAATTTATCTTGGAGACGAGGAACCCGGCGGTGCCTCTTTTTTTCAGGCTGAACGAATAGAACAATCCGGCCAGGAAAAAGAACAGCGGCATCCGGAACCCGTATAACATCTCGTTCGCGTCCATCAGCACGGGAGTGATATTAACGCCTTTGTACAGCAGGCCGTAGATCACATGCCGGTATACGACGAAAATAATGGCAATGCCCTTGGCGGTATCCACCCAGGTATTGCGGCCGGAGGGAGGCGGCCTGAATGAGAAGATAAATTGTAGTGTTTGGCTTAGACGTTGCATTTTGGGTGGGGTTAAATCTATAGTTCAAGATAATCTTCACTGATATTGTTTAACACTGCCCCCAGGAATTTGTCGCCAAGGCTCTGCAGGAACTGAATCGAATCCTTGTCGTTTTGTTTGAGCGAAGCGGTGGAATTAAAGACGGCGATAACCCTTTCCGCATATTTTTCCAGTTCTTTTGTATCCGTATAATCGTTGAGGGGCGCACCTTCCATCAGGATGAAGTCGTAATAGCTCTTCAGCTGGGGCAGGTAGTTTAACAAATGGTTTTTTGGCAGTATTTCCGTGGGCGTATAATCTCCGCCCTTGCATCCTATCACTTCGATGTTCTCGATCTCGTAGGTGGTCACCAGCGATCTTACTTTGTCGATCGTGAAATCCTGCGGCTCGATGGAGAACGTTTCCAGCGTGGGTTTGGCGGCCAGGGCCACGGTAAGGTCGTTGTTGCAGAAGTTGGTGTCGATCACCAGCACTTTTTTATTGCTTAGGCTGAGGCTGTAGGCCACGGCCTGTACGAGCGTGGTTTTGCCCTGCTGCGCTTCCGTGCTGGTAAAAAGAAAGATGGATTTGCCGCTGCTTTCCATTTCGAACCGCAGCTTGCGGAGAAACTCCCGGAAGCTGTTCTGTCTTTTTTTGACATCTTTCGTGTCGTCGACTTTGGATTGCAGCACTTCCAGGATGCTGTATTTATGCAGGTCGGTATGATTGATCGTGGAGATCAGCTTCAGGTCTACGTTCTTGGTGAAGTTGGACGGGGATTTGATGGATGAGTCCAGCAGCTCCCTGAAAATGATGCCCAGCGTAGTAAGCATAAATACCGCCATGCCGGTCATGCCCATTATGATCAGGCGCTTTGACGATTCAGGCTTGATCGCGGGCTGCCCTTTGAGCGTCTGGCGGAAGTTGTCCGTCGGAACGCTGCGGTTGTCGATGGCGGAGTTCAGCTTCTCCTTTAATTTATTGTATTCGTCCTGCGCCAGCTGTGCTTCCTGCTCCAGCGTGCCCACGGTCGCTTCCTTGTTGGCATAGCTGCCGAGGGAATATTTCAGGGAGCGGATCTTGGTTTCAAGTGTGCTGATATTTTTTTCAGAAGCGGCAATATCTGCCTCCAGCGAATGTTTTTTCTGGGTCAGCTCTTCTCTTCCTACCGTGCTGCTGGGGCCGGTGCTGCTGGGAAGGCTTGCTTCCGCTGCGCTCAGCTGTTTGCGCAGCGTTTTGAGCTGTGCGTCGATCTCGTCGACCGGCATGTCGTTGTCGCCGCGCAGCTTTTTGTCGTTCAGCCGGTTGATCTCCCGGCGGATGCTTACCACGGAATTATTGTTGGACGCCGAGCTGTATGCGGGCTTGCCTTCTTTCACGGCGGACAGCTGGGAGTTGATCGTGGTGAGGGATGACTGCATGATGTTCAGGTTGGCCCTTTCATCCACCAGCGCCCTTTCCAGCTGGCTGATCAATCCAAGCTCCGAAGCGCTCGCCGCTTCCACATTCAGTACGCCTTCGGAGGTCTTATATAACCTCAGCGCCTCTACTTTTGCGTCCAGCTCGACCTTTTTCTGGTTCACCAGCTCCCGGAACGTTTCCACGTTCTCCACTGTCCTTTCCGAACGCAGGCTGCGGTAATAACGGAGAAATTCCTCGTGAAGGGTATTTACCACAAAAGCGGACTGCTCCGGGTTTTCGGAACGGAAAGAGATATCTATATAATCGGTACGCTGCGCGCGGTTTACGCTCAGCATTTTCCGGATGGATTCGAAGTCGTATTTGCAGAGCTTGAGATACTCCTGCACCCTGCGCTCTTCAGGCTGGTAGGAAGAAAGCATCTGGAGAGAATCCAGCTTGCTGCGGCAGATGGCGGCGCCTTCTTTCCTGTTGAATGCCTGGTATTCCTTGGATTTCAGGTCCTTTTCCGTAAGGGATATAAATGGTTTGTCGGTCGTCAGGTCGTGCAGGAGCAGGCGGTAGGACAGCTGGCTGATCACCAGCGGGGAGGTCATCGTTTTGATGGCGTTCTCAAACTTCACGTCCGCTTCAAATATGCTGGAGTTCTCATCTCTCAGCGTGATCTGGTCCTTGATCGTGAACCCGGTGGAGATCTGTGAATTGGACACGTACAGGCGGGGCCTGCCCATCGTAAAAAAGAAAGCCGCCACCACCGCGAGTATAGTGCTGAATGCGATCAACCATTTCTTTTTCAAAAGCGCCTTGACAAAATATATTATATCCATACCAATTATATTTTTTTATTAACCATTGCTTCTTAAAAAAGCCCGCGAAGCGAGGCGATTTAAATTGCTACAGTTTATACAGGCATATCATGCTGGGTAATTTTTTCCAGATGTCATACCTCGGTCGTAATGTCAATATTCAAAGGAATGGTAAAATTCTGCCCCGATCTGATGGATCAGGATGTTGCGGTTTTGCGAAGGAACAGGTCGAAGGATAAAATTTCAAAGGGTCGTGTTCCGCGGTATTGCAAAGAGATGGCATATCGTCTTTCCGATAAGTACGATGACTTAAAGGTATACCCGGTTCTGGGCAAAATTAGGATGCGGTTATTGAATTACATAATTTTTTCTGGGAAAACAGGGTTTTCCTTGGTAAACGCGTAGAATTACGCTGTGAAACATAAGGGAGAAATACCTGAAGAAAATCGAGATATGTCGCCGAAGTCACGCGCCATTGCTGTATGCCAGCCTTTACGGAAGATTTTCAACAGTATACCATTCCGTTCCTTCCAAACCGTCAAAACCGTTTAAACCCGATTTTATGGCATTCACTGTCCAAAATCGGATTTTGGCAAAAAAAAGTACGCGGGAAAAACTTCGTGCATTACTTTTACATCCGTTAAAAGACATGCAGGCAAGACAAAAAATAATCTGCCGCTCATATTAGGTTTTGAAATTTATATTGTAAGTTTGCTTTAATCATTGGTGCCCCAATACCTCCCACATCCCCTGAAAAAACCGCAACTTTAATAATTTACCTAGCCAGATCCCGTCTAAAACCTTCTGACGCTATAGCTCTATATGCTTTATCGGGCCGTAGCCAAAACAAAAAACGAAAAAAGAAGAAGGTATGAAAAAGAAATTACTAATAATTGATGATAGTTCGCCGATCAGGTTTTTGTTAGAAGCGATGTTCAGTAAGGAGTATACCGTGTTTTCCGCACCTGACGGATTGGTGGCGATGGCCTGGCTTTCCAAAGGCAATATGGCCGACCTTATTATAACAGACCTGGCTATGCCCAATGTAGACGGTTGGGAACTGCTGGAATATTTATCAGAAAGCCAGTTATATAAAGATATCCCCGTCGTGGTATTAAGTGGTAATACGAACGTTCACCTCGAAGAAGTGACGAGCCTGTACCAGAATGTTCATGAAGTGATGAGAAAACCGTTTAATCCTATTGACCTGCTGGACAGGGTGAAAGCCATTCTTTCCGCGCAGCTGGTTACCGCATGATTTTTTTTTGACTGTATATATTGTAATTGACCCTGAAAAAATTATCCGAATATTAAGAATATGAATACACCCAGCATTTTATCGACCCCCGCTACCGCCCGCAGCCTTAACGGCAGGGTTGCCAGCGACCTTGTGCAGCAGGTGAGCGAAGAAAGGATGTTGATGATGGTTGGCCAGGCAGACCTGTCGGCCTTGGAGGGATTCGTGACCTGTAAATTGATCGGCGCCGCGGATGCAGCCTCGGCGCAGCGCGTTATTATGGAGCTGCTGAACGTGCGGAGGACGGTTCCCTCCGTCATCATTATCCAGTTCCACCAGCAGGTGGAATCGGATTTCAAAAAGTGGAAACGTTTTTTTGAATCCCATCCCATCCTCCGCTCCATTCCTTTCTTTTTGTTGTCCGATAACGTGGACGCCGCCCTGAAGGCCATGGTAAAACAGTACACCTTTGTGGATGAGATCATGACCCTGGATTGTATCAAACACAATCTCTTCGGCAAAGTGGATTTCGTAAAGCGGATCAAAAGAATGAAAGGTTTGCCCGAGCTGCCCAAAACAACGGTGAGGTACAAAGGCAATTACCTTAACAATTTCCTGAAGCGCACGCTCGATATCGCCGCCGCCACGATCGGCCTGGTGATCGCGAGCCCCGTAATGCTGATCATTGCCGCCGCCATCAGGGCCGAATCAAAAGGCCCGGTCTTTTACGCGTCGCTGCGCGCCGGCCGCAACTACAAGGTGTTCAAGTTTTACAAGTTCCGTACGATGGTGCCGGATGCCGACAAGCAGCTGGACAAGCTGAAGCATATGAACCAGTACGATACCGGCAACAACAACGGCGGCCCCGTATTCATCAAGGTATCCAACGATCCCCGCGTTACCCGCCTCGGCAATTTCCTCCGCAACTCCAGCCTCGACGAGCTGCCGCAGCTGCTGAACGTGCTGAAAGGCGACATGTCGCTCGTAGGCAACCGCCCGCTGCCTTTATATGAAGCCACCACGCTTACCACGGACGAATGGGTGGAACGTTTTCTTGCGCCAGCCGGTATTACCGGTCTGTGGCAGATCACCAAACGCGGCAAAAAGGAAATGTCCGTGGAAGAAAGGATCGAGCTGGACATTAATTACGCCTGTAAAAATTCATTTACCTACGACATGTGGCTGATGGTAAATACGCCTTTCGCGCTTATTCAAAAAGATAACGTATAATGATCGCCCTTATAGAAATACTTTTACTTACCTACTTAACCGGATGCGTTCTCTACAATTTGTTTTTTTCCATAGCGGGGAAATTTGCGCCCCGCCCGGAAAATAAACTTACAGACCCCGTTAAATACAGCAAGGTAGCCATCCTGGTGCCTGCCTATAAAGAAGACGCCATCATTTTATCGGTTGCCCAAAGCTACGGCAGGCTGAATTACCCGGCTTCCGCCTACAGCGTATGGGTGATAGCGGATTCCCTGCAGCCGGAAACATTGCAGCTGCTCCGAAGCGCCAATGTGAACGTGCTGCCGGTATCATTCGAAAAAAGCACCAAGGCCAAATCGCTGAACGCCGCTTTCAAACAGCTGGACGACAGCTTTGACCTCGTGCTAATCAGCGATGCGGACAATGTGCTGGAGCCGGACTTCCTGCTGAAAGTGAACCAGGCCTACCTGGCCGGTCACCAGGTGATCCAGGCGCAGCGGGTGGCGAAGAATATCGAGACTTCTTTCGCCGTGCTGGACACCGCCAACGAAATTATCGCCAATCATATTTACCGGAAAGGCGCGAACGCGGCAGGGCTTTCGTCTTCCGTGATCGGCTCCGGGATGATCTTCCATTACCCGCTGATAAGGTCCGTGATGGAAGGCATTGACGCCACCGGAGGATTTGACAAGGTGCTGCAGCTGGAGATCGTTTCCCGCGGGTATCATATCCATTATCTTGAGTCCGCCCTGATCTTCGACGAAAAGATCGAAAATCCGGAAGCGTTCAGCAACCAGCGCAGAAGATGGATCTCCAGCCAGTTCCTGTATTTCAGGCAATTCTGGAAACCCGGCGTTAAAATGTTGTTCAAAGGGAACATCGATTATTTCAACCTTTCCTTTTGCCACAACCTGATGATGCCCCGGATGCTGCTGGTAGCGGCCATCACGTTTTTCTCGGCGCTGGCGGGCATTTTCCATTCGTATCTTGCCGTTCCGTTCATATACTGGGCGGTCCTTTTTGCGCTGAATGCCATCAGCCTGGCCTTGCCGCTCCCGCTTGAATTTTACAGGCGTTATTTACTGACGGCGCTGCTCCACCTGCCCAGGGCGATCGGGATCATGGTGATGCTGCTGTTCCGGATAAAAGGCGCCAACAAGACCTTTATCCATACACAGCACCACAAAACTGAAATAGACAACCCTTTATTAAATGTTGACCGGAAATACTGAATATAAACCACTGGTATCGATCGTGACGGTGAATTACAACAATACCGCCGTTACGGGAGAGCTGCTTGATTCGCTTTCAGGCAACAGCTACGGCAACGTTGAAGTGATTGTCGTGGACAACGCCTCCAAAGAAGATCCCACGCAGGCATTGCTGGCGATCAGCCCGGCCGTGAAAGTGATCAGGAGCGAAACGAACCTCGGCTTTGCGGGAGGGAATAACCTCGGAATAAAAGCCGCCTCCGGCAGCTACCTTTTCCTGGTGAACAACGATACCGAATTTACCGACGGGCTGATAGAAGGTCTCCTGGATATCTTCCGCCAGTACCCGGACGCCGGCGTGGTAAGCCCCAAGTTCCATTACTTTTTTCATAAAGGCACGATCGAATATGCAGGTTACCAGGCGGTGGACATGCTCACCGGCCGCAACAGCATGATCGGCTGCAAGGAGATCGACAAAGGCCAGCATGACGAAGTGCGCGAAACAAATTACGCGCACGGCGGCGCCATGATGATCAGCCGCGAAGCGATGGAAAAAGTAGGGCTGATGCCGGAAGTGTATTTCCTGTATTACGAGGAGTTCGACTGGTGCGAGCAGTTCAAAAGAAAAGGATACAAGATCTACTACCAGTACAAATCCCTGATCTATCATAAGGAATCGATGACCACGGGGAAGAACAGCCCGCTGAAAACGTATTACATCACGCGCAACAGGCTGCTTTTTATGAGAAGGAACGTGAAGCTGCCGATACGGTTATTGTTCATGATATATTTTTCGTGCCTGACGGTGCCGAAAAATACGCTGCAGTTTGTCATCAGGCGGGAAAGCGTGCACCTGAAGGCTTTTTGGAGAGGAATATTCTGGAATATCAGACACTTTAAAAAAATGAAGAATTATGTGCGGAATAGCCGGTTTTATTGATTTTTCCAAAAAATCGACCGAGGAAAACCTGCGGCAGATGACCGACGTTATGGAACACCGCGGCCCCAATGACGCAGGATACGAATGTTATGAGCAGAACGAGGCGGTTATCGGTCTCGGCCAGCGCAGGCTTTCCATCATGGACCTGTCCAGCTCGGGCCATCAGCCCATGCATTTCCGCCACTTCAGCATGATCTTTAACGGCGAGGTATATAACTTCAAAGAAATAAGAAAAGAGCTCGAAGCGCTGGGATATACCTTTTTCTCCGGCTCCGACACGGAAGTGCTGCTCAAGGGATATGACTGCTGGCAGGAAAAGATAATCGACAAATGCATCGGCATGTTTGCCTTTGTGATCTACGACGATGAAAAGAAGGAAGTATTCGTCTGCCGCGACAGGGCAGGGGTGAAGCCGTTGTATTATTACTGGAAGGACGGTCTTTTCCTGTTCGGCTCCGAGCTGAAATGTTTCCACGAGCATCCTTCGTTCCGGAAGGAGATCGATGCGAACAGCGTTTCCCTGTTCCTCCAGTACAGCTATATACCCGCGCCTTACACCGTTTTTAAATACACGCAGAAGCTGAAGCCCGGTCATTTTATGCGCATCGGCCTGAAGACGGCCGCCCCGGTTGAAACACAATACTGGGATGTGCTGGAAGCCTACAAAAAACCGCGCACCACGCTTTCTGAAAAAGAAGTGATCGCCCACACGCACAGCCTGATGAAAAGCGCGTACAGCTACCGGATGGTATCGGACGTGCCGGTAGGCGTGTTCCTGAGCGGCGGTTACGACAGCGCGAGCGTTGCGGCCATCCTGCAGGCGGGCAGCGGCAGCCGGATCAAAACGTTCACCATCGGCTATAAAGAGCAGCAGTGGGACGAATCCGCCGAAGCCAAAAAGATCGCCCGCCACCTGGGCACCGACCATAATGAATGGATCATCGGCGCTTCCGACGCAAAGGACGTGCTGCATCACCTGCCCGAGGTGTACGACGAACCGTTTGCCGACAATTCCACCGTACCCACCACGCTGGTAAGCAAGCTCGCAAGCAAACAGGTGAAGGTCGCGCTGTCCGCAGACGGCGGCGACGAGCTTTTTGCAGGGTACAACAAATTCAACCAGGCGATCAGGTACACCAGCCAGATGCCCCGCGGCGTTCAGTCGGTGATCAGCCGCACCATGGGCATCATTCCCCCGGAAATTATCCCTTACTTCAATAAGCAATATAATTTCTCGTCCAGGTATGAAAAGATGAAGCTCATCTGGGCCGACGGCAAACCGCAGCAGGCGCTTAAATACATCAGCCAGTACCTGACGGAAAGCGAAGCGGGCCATTATATGGGCATCGCCACCGGCAGGTACAAAACCAACTTCGATCTCAACGGGGAGCTGAAGGACATCAGCGACCCGCTGAATAAACTGCTGGCGATCGATTACCGCACCTTCCTGGTGGACAACAACCTGGTGAAGGTGGACCGCGCTACCATGAGCGTGAGCATCGAAGGCCGCGAACCCATGCTGGACCACCGCCTGGTGGAATTCCTCGCGACCGTTCCGGCATCCCTGAAAGTGAAGGACAACATCAACAAATACATCCTCAAGAATATCGTGCACGAGTACATCCCGAAATCGATGATGGACAGGCCGAAAAGACCGTTTATCGCGCCCCTGCAGGAATGGTTCAGGGATGAGCTGAAAGAGCAGATGCAGTATTACCTTTCCCCGGAAAGATTGCGGAAGACCGGGCTGTTCAACGCCGCTCACGTGCAGGAATTGCTGAAACGTTACCTGGACGGCGGAAAGATAAGCCACCAGAAACTCTGGAATATCCTTGTATTCCAGCTATGGTATGACCGTTGGATGGAAAAGCTGTAAAATGGAACAGACACGAAAAATAAGAGTGCTTGAAACCATCCGCCAGGGTAAGATCGGCGGAGGGGAAAGCCATGTGCTGGACCTGGTGCGCTCCATGGACCATTCGAAGTTTGAGCCGGTCGTTTTATCGTTTACGGACGGGCCGATGGTGAACGTTCTGCAGGAGCTGGGCATCCCCGTTTTTGTGATCGGCAGCGAAAAAGCCTTCGACCTCAGCGTCTGGAAAAAGGTAAAACGTTTCATGCAGGAGCAGCGCATCGATATCGTGCACGTGCACGGCACCCGCGCGAACACGAACGTAATGTGGGCCGCCAGGAGATTGAAGCTGCCGCTGATCTACACCATTCATGGCTGGTCCTTTCACGACGGCCTGAGCCCCCTGATGCGGAAGGCCCGCATCACCGCGGAAAAGCTCATCACCCGCAGCGCAAAGGTCAATATCTGCGTTTCCGATTCCAATCAGCGAACAGGCGTCAATACTTTTGGCAGGTTCGATTCCATCGTGATCAAAAACGGGATCAACCCTGACAAATTCAACCCGGAAGCGCAGTACCCCGATGTAAGGGCGGCCTATGGCATCCGGGAAAACCAGCTGGTGATCGGCTTTATCGCGAGAATGACCTATCAGAAAGCGCCCGTGGCCATGATCGAAGGTTTTGCAAAAGCGGTGAAAGAAAACCCGGACATGGTATTGCTGATGATCGGGGAAGGAGAGCTGAAGGAAACCGCTATGCAGGCGGCCGCAAAGCTGGGCTTGCAGGACAGGGT
>CBINIO010000058.1:0-13069 GCA_966250725.1 uncultured Chitinophaga sp. | reverse complement strand
CGCCGGCGAAATCGCGCTCAGCAGGTCCATGACGGTAGCGGCTCCCGGGCTGCCCATCCCGAAATTGATGATGGTGATGTCGCCCGAGGTACAGCATTGCATAGGTTTGTCCACGCCAACGATCTTGGCATTGTGCCATTTGGCGAACATCGTCACGTAATTGGAAAAATTAGTGAGCAGGATATGCGAGCCGAAATTCTCGAGCTTCTCTCCTGTGTAGCGGGGAAGCCAATTAGCTACTATCTCTTCTTTCGTCTTCATAGCTTTTTGACAAGTGAATGTAATCTTTTTTCCGCAAAGCGCCACGAGTTGCATAGTTTTACAATATGATCGCGATACAGTTTCCCCCGCACGATTTTAAGATCACTGCCAGCAACGGGCAGGAGCTGATCTTTGACCCTTACCGCAAAAAATACGTGACGTTGACGCCCGAAGAATGGGTGCGGCAGAATTTTTTGAATTACCTCGTCAAAAGCCGCCAGTACCCGGGCGCGCTGATGAGCATCGAAAAGGAAATGAACCTCGGGGAGCTGAAGAAACGCTGCGACATCGTGGTGTATACGCGCGAGGCCGCGCCGTGGATGATCGTGGAGTGCAAGGAAATGGGCGTTCCGCTGGGGCAGCCGGTGCTGGAGCAGATCGTGCGGTACCATATGGCGCTGCCGGTGCCTTACCTGGTGATCACGAACGGCACGCATACCTGGTGCTGCAAGCTGAATACGGAAGCGGGCAGCTGGGAATTCGAGAACGACCTGCCGGACTACCCGCCGGTAACGCCGCCAGCGGAGCCGGAAATGCCTTATCATCCGCCGTTGCCGGAGGTTTAAAAACGAAAAATGGCCAGGCAAAAACGCCCGGCCACTTCCGCCTTTAAAAATAAAATCCGATCAGGGGAATATACCCAGCTGCTCGTAAGCCACGCCCACCTTGTCGATGGCGCAAACGTACGCCGCCGTGCGCATGTCCTTGATCTTCTTATGTTCGAGTGATTTCTCGCGTACTTCGTGCAGCGCCGAGATCATCGTTTCCTCCAGCCCGGAATACACCAGGTCCACCTCATCGGCGCCATGCGCGATGAATTTCCTTTCTTTCTCAGACACTTTTTTGCCGGTCAGCTCTTCGATCTGGCCGAGGATATGCACGTTCATGTTTTCGTCAAAACGTTTGCCGAGGCGGCCATAACGCACATGGCTCAGGTTTTTCAGCCACTCGAAATACGAAACGGTCACGCCGCCCGCGTTGAGGAACATGTCGGGCACTACGATCACGCCTTTTTTGGAGAGTATCTCGTCGGCTTCGGGGGTCAGCGGGCCGTTGGCCGCTTCGCCGATGATCTTTGCCTTTACGCGCGGCGCGTTCCCTTCGTGTATCACGTTTTCCAGCGCGGCCGGTATAAGGATGTCGCATTCCAGCTCCAGGCCGTCGAGGTTCTTTTTGAGATTTTTTGCGCCGGGGAAGCCGGTGATGGAGCCGGTTTCGGCGCGGTGTTTCAGCACGGCGTCGGGGTTCAGGCCTTTGGGGTTGTAAATGGCGCCGTCGTATTCGATAAGGCCGATCACTTTTGCGCCGGCTTCATGAAAATATTTGGCGGCGTGGTAACCCACGTTACCCATACCCTGCACCACCACGGTTTTGCCTTCGATGCCAGGCTCCAGGCCGATGCGTTTCATGTCTTCCTTCACGTTGCACAGCTCGCGCAGGCCATAGAACACGCCGAGGCCGGTAGCTTCCTTGCGGCCGCGCACGCCGCCCATGGGCACGGGTTTGCCGGTCACGCAGCCATAGCCGTCGATCTCGCCGGGGCGCAGGCTCATGTAGGTGTCCAGTATCCAGCTCATTTCGCGTTCGCCGGTGCCGTAGTCGGGCGCGGGCACGTCGATGCCGGGACCGATAAAATTTTTCTTCACCAGCTCGGCGGTGTAACGGCGGGTAATGTTTTCCAGCTCAAAAGCGGAGTAATTGCGGGGATTGATCTTGATGCCGCCTTTCGCGCCGCCGAAGGGCACGTTCACGATGGCGCATTTGTAGGTCATCAGCGCGGCGAGGGCCATCACTTCGTCCTGGTTCACTTCTTCGCTGAAGCGGATGCCGCCCTTGCACGGCAGCTTGTGGTGGGAGTGCTGTACCCGGTATGCCTCGATCACGTCGATACTGTCCCCTACTCTTACCGGGAATTTAATGCGGTATACGGCGTTGCAGGCTTTGATCTGTTCCAATATCCCTTTTTCCCATTTGGTGAACTGAGCGGCTTTGTCGAAGCTCATTTCAACGCTGTGGAAAAAGTTATAGTGCTGTTCTTGCGTCAGCTCTTTTACTTTAGCCATAAAAAACGGTTTAGATATGTTGTTTTGGTGTTGTTGTAAGCAGGGTCGGTATAAATGCCGGTCTTATTCTTTCTCCAGTTTGGTCAGCCGCCGGTCCAGCCGCACCAGGTACAATACGATAAATACAAAAATGATCACGAGAATGCCCATGGGCACGTAGATCTTGTCGTTGCTGCGGAAAAATTCGTTGACGGGGCCCGTCTCGGTATTTTGCTGCTGAACGGTTTCCGTTACGGCGAGCGCCGTGTCTTGCCCGAAAACGCTGGTAAGGGAAAACATCAGGCAGGTAAAAAGGAAGAAAACAAATCTTTTAGCCATGAAGAATATTTTTAAGCACTAATCTTTTGTAGCGGTTCCGTAAAGTATAGATCCAGATGCCGAGCAGCGTCCAGCCGATAAAGGCGGGCCAGAGCACCATTTTGATGGTGCCGGCGGTGTCCTGCGAGCTGAAGCCCGGGCTGCTGGCGCTGCCGGGATGAAGCGATTCCACCATTCTCGGGATGATATATGTAAGCGGAATAAGCAAGGCGAAGGCGAAAACGTTGAAAATGGCGGATACGCGGGCCCTTTTGTCCAGGTCGGTAAAAGAGAGGCGCAGCACGAGGTAGGCCATGTAGATGGTCAGCGCGATGGCGGTGGTCATCTGTTTGGGATCGTTCACGATGGTGCCGCCCCAGGTATAGGTGCTCCACAGCATGCCGGTGGCGAAGCCCATCAGGCCGAACAGCACGCCGACGCTGCTGGCGCTGCTGGCCCTGACGTCCCTCCGGAGGTCGTTGGTAGCGAGGTACCACACGGAATTTACGACGGAAATAGTAAAGAGCGTGTACATGGTCATCCACATGGGCAGATGAAAGAAGATGCCCCGGGCGGCCTGCAGGTTATTGCCTATCGAAGGCACGCTGATCGTGAGCCCTCCCACGATAACGTAGAGGAGGATCAGGACGCAGGCGATTTTCCACCAGTTTTTAGCCATTATTCATTTGAAATATGTGGGGGCAAACCTACACGATTTCACGTTAACGGCAAAGCGTTTTGCCGATTTTGACGTTCGTGCAACAGCACCCCGGATCATTGAAAAACCTATACCGCAGGGCGGTATTTGTTAAAATTTATTCTTTCCAGAGGAAAGGGAAAAGTATCAGCGCCAGCGCGATCACCAGCACGTCCATGCCCGCCAGCAGCAGGAACATGCCTGCCAGGCCGGGCTGCACCACCGGCGCAAAGGCGCTCTGGGCGATGTTGCTGAGCAGCATCAGGATGGGCATGATGAGCGGGAAACCCATAATGGCCATCAGCGCGGCATTCTGCGCGGCCTGGGCGGCTATGGCGGCCAGCATGGTGAACAGCAGGGAAAGACTGATCCCCCCCAGCAGCACCACCCCCAGGAAATACAGCCCGTGTATGAGCGGGTTGCCCAGGAAAAGGATGCAGCATACCAGCGTCACTACGCTGAACACCGTCATCAGCAGCACATTATAGACCAGTTTGGCCGCGATGAAATAACGCGGATGCACCAACGAATAAAAGTACAGCAGGCGCCCCCGGCTTTCCTGCAAAAAACTTTTCGCCACGGCGTTCACGCATACAAAAAGCTGCACCACCCAGAACATGGCGTTCCATATCTTGTCCTCCGGCTCCTTCACCATCAGGTTGATGACGAACATGGTGGAGAACACGTACAGCAGGATGCCAAAGAGGGCGTGCCGCTGCCGCCATTCCAGCAGCAGGTCTTTTTTTACAAGCGCAACGATCTGCGATAACGGACTTTTCACATCTGCAAAGATAACTTTGCCCGGCGAAATTGAAATCCATTAACTTTAACCCTTTATTCAACCAGCGACTCAGACACCAAATGAAGAAGATCGTAGTAGCCAACCGGGGCGAAATAGCCCTCCGCGTAATGCGTTCAGCCAGGGAAATGGGCATTGCCACCGTAGCCGTATATTCTGAAGCGGACCGCACGATGCCTTTCGTGCAGTATGCGGACGAGGCCGTTTGCATCGGTCCCGCGCCTTCGAGCCAGAGTTACCTGCTCGGCGGCAGGATCATCGAAGTGGCCCAACAGCGCGGCGCGGACGCGGTACATCCCGGCTACGGCTTTCTCAGCGAAAACGCCGCTTTCGCCAAAGCGGTAACGGACGCGGGTTTGATCTTCATCGGCCCTTCCGCCGCCTCCATCGAGGTGATGGGCAGCAAGCTGGCCGCCAAGCAGGCCGCGCAGCAATTCGGCGTGCCGATGGTGCCGGGTACCGAAACGCCGCTGCGCAGCATCGAGGAAGCGCGGGAAGTGGTGAAAAAGACGGGCTTCCCCATCCTGATAAAAGCATCCGCCGGCGGCGGCGGCAAAGGCATGCGCGTGGTGCAGCAGGAAAGCGAGCTGGAAGAGCAGGTGCGCCTCGCCAAAAGCGAAGCCCTCAGCGCGTTCGGCGACGACGCCGTGTTCATCGAAAAATATGTGACCGCCCCGCGGCATATCGAGATACAGGTGCTGAGCGACCAGCACGGCAATTGCGTGTACCTTTTCGAAAGGGAATGTTCCATCCAGCGGCGTCACCAGAAGCTGATCGAAGAAGCGCCCTCCTCCGTGCTGAACCCGGCCATCCGCAAGGCCATGGGCGAATGCGCGGTGAACGTGGCGCGCGCCTGCGATTATTACGGCGCGGGCACGGTGGAGTTCCTGGTGGACGAAAACCTTAATTTTTATTTCCTGGAAATGAATACCCGCCTGCAGGTGGAGCACCCGGTCACCGAAATGATCACCGGCCTGGACCTGGTAAAGGAACAGATCCGCATCGCGGAAGGCGCGGCGCTGCCGTTTACGCAGGAGGAGCTTCGCATCAACGGTCACGCCATCGAGCTGCGCATCTGCGCGGAAGACCCGGCCAACAACTTTTTACCCGATACCGGCCGGCTGGAAACGTACGTCCGTCCGCAGGGTTACGGCGTCCGGGTGGATGACGGGTATGAGGAAGGCATGGACATCCCGATCTTTTACGATCCCATGATCGCCAAGCTCATCGCCTGGGGGGCCGATCGTGAAGAAGCGCGGGAAAGGCTCATCAGGGCGATAGACGAATACCGCGTAACGGGCATCCGCACCACGCTGCCGTTTGGGAAGTGGGCGCTGCAGCAGGTCCCGTTCATCGAAGGCAAATTCGACACGAACTTCATCGCAAAATATTTCACACCGCAGTCGCTGGAAAATAAGGACGAGACCACCGCGCGCGCAGCGGCCATCCTGGCGGCGCAATTGTGGCAAACGGCCGGCGCGCAGGCTGTCGCGCAGAACGGCGTTGCAAAACCCGCCGCTTCAAAATGGAAACAGCGGAAAACCTGGCAATGATGGCATACGTGTTGTTAAAATGCGGCCGCCGTATGTCAAAATCAAGAATCCGTTTGTAGCTTTGCAGCGTTTTTAACATGAAGCAGCTGATCCTCGATATCCTGGCATTTTTTTACAGGCCTTTCGCCAAAATAATGCCTTTCCAGACCTTCCGCTACCTCGCCTGCGGGGGCGGCAACACGCTGCTGGATATTTTCCTGTTCTTCATCAGCTACAATTTTATTCTCCGCCACCAGATGGTGCATCTGCCTTTCATCACCATCAGCCCGTATATCGCGGCGCTCATCATGGCGTTCATGGTCAGCTTCCCGACGGGGTTCCTGCTTAATAAATACATTGTTTTTTCCGACTCGAACCTCCGTGGAAGAGTGCAGCTGGCGCGGTATTTCATACTGGTGGGCGTATGCCTGCTGCTGAATTACGTATGTATGAAGCTGTTCGTGGAGTACTGTCATTTTTACCCTACCATCGCCAAAGTGCTGACTACCGTGATCGTGGTATGTTTCAGCTACATCACCCAGAAAAAGTTCACGTTCAAAGTGAAGGTGGAGCCTTAGGCGGCAATTCATCCCCTTTATTATAACACACCCGGCAGCGCGGTTCGTACAGGTCGGTTTCGCCAAGCAGCACGGTATTTTTATCCTTGCTTTTACGGTAGGAATGCGTGGCGATGTTGCCGCATTGCACGCAAACGGCGTGCAGCTTTGTAATGTATTCGGCTTTCGCCAGCAGCGCGGGAACGGGGCCGAAAGGCTCTCCCTGGAAGTTCATGTCCAGCCCCGCCACGATCACCCGGATGCCCGCCAGCGCGAGATGGTCGCAAACGTTGGGCAGCTCCATGTCAAAAAATTGCGCTTCGTCTATGCCCACCACGTCCACTCCCTGGCCGAGCAGCAGTATCTGCTGCGAGCTTTCCACCGGTGTGGACACGATCCGGTTCTCATTATGCGATACGATCTGTCCCTCGTCATAACGGGTATCTATCGCCGGCTTGAAGATCTCCACGCTGAGATTGGCGAACCGCGCGCGTTTCAGCCTGCGTATCAGCTCCTCGGTTTTGCCGGAGAACATGGAGCCGCAGACCACTTCTATCCACCCGCGGCGACCTCCCGTAAGAGAAGGTTCAATAAACATATTATAGTATTTTGATTATTAAGTTGTTAAAAAATTATAACTTAGTGCAATTAAAATAATTTCTATCAGACGGCGTTAACAATTAAGGCATGGAAAAAATAAGTGCATTAATTGACAAACTGCAGGAACTGAAAAATTCAGCTGCGGGTTTGCAAACCATATCCTACTACACGCAGTTGCTGCAGGCGGAGATCCTCCACCAGCGCAGCTTGCAGAAACAGCAGGAAGTAAAGGGCAACGGCCATGTGGCCGTGATCATGCCCGCGCATGTGCCTGTCGTGGAAAAACAGACGGCCATTCCGGCGGAGCCGCCGCAGGAAATTCCCGCAGCGGAAAAAAGCCGCCCGCCCGTGCAGGAAAAGGTATTGCAGACCAACGGTTACGCGCCCGACCGCGTGCCGGTGAAACCGCCGCGCCCTGAAGAAAGGCCCGCCGCCACCCTTTTTGATCCTCCCCCTCCGGAACAGCCGCAACCCAGGCAGCCCGCGGAACATGCCAACGGCATCCGCAAGGAGCTGAACGAGCTGGTGGGCAAACAGGCGCCTTCGCTCAACGACAGGCTCCGCAAAGACAATGTGGAGATCGGCCAAAAACTCGGCGGCCTCGGCGTAAAAGACCTGCACAGCGCCATCGGCATCAACGACAAGTTCCAGTTCATACAGGAGCTTTTCCGCGGCGACAAGAACATGTACGAACGTTCGCTGAAAACCATCAACGAGGCGCACAGCCTGCAGGACGCGGAATACTGGATAGAACGGGAGCTGAAGATCAAGCTGGGCTGGGACGAGTCAGACCAGGCCGTGAACCAGTTCTACACCCTTGTAAGAAAACGTTTTTCTTGAATACATGACTCGAACGAACCTGATCAGGCCGTGAGCCAGTTCTACACCCTGGTAGGAAAACGTTTCCCCTGAAATATATGCCGGGACGAGTCCGACCAGCCCGTGAATCAATTCTGTTCTTTGGTAAGAAAACCTTTCTCCTGAAATACAGGCCGGGTCAAGTCCTACCGGACCGTAAATCAATTCTATTCTTTGGCAAGAAAACCTTTCTCCTGAATATAACGAACGATCTTTTCCGTGGCGCCCTGGTTCTCCTCCACGAAGCGCCCGGCGATCTCTGAGGTTTGCCCGTAATAATACGCGTCGTTCAACGCTTCCACGGCCCTGCCGAATTCCTTCGCATTATCCACCACGATCGCGCCGCGCGTTTGCACCAGCGTTTCCGCTTCGAGGAACTGGTGGAACACCGGGCCGATGATGACCGGTTTGCCGTACGTGGCCGGTTCCAGCAGGTTGTGAATGCCGTCCTTCCCGAAACCGCCGCCCACGTAAGCGACGCGGCCGTAGCGGTACAGCGCGGAAAGCATCCCCACGTTATCGACGATCATTACCGCTGCGTTGCCGGCTTTGCCCGCGGCAAACTCCGAATATTTCACCGCGTCGGGGAACAGGGTTTTCAGGCCCGCGATATGCGCGGCGTTCACCTCGTGCGGGGCCAGTATCAGCTGCCGCCCTTCTCGGCCGCCGCCGTACCACCATTCCGCCAGCATCTTTTCGTCCGTTTCCCAGGTGCTTCCCGCCACCAGCACTTTTTCCATCTTCACGAACCTTTCTATTTCAGGAAGCGCCACCGGCCGCTGCCGCAGTTCCCACACCCGGTCGAACCGCGTATCGCCCGCCACCGTCACCTGGTCGATACCGTAGATATGCAGCAGGTGCAGCGAGGCCTCGTTCTGCACGAACAACCTGTCCATCCGCGCCAGCAGCCGGCGGAACATGCCGCCGTACCATTTGAAATACGCCTGGCTATGCCGGAAAATACCGGAAATAAGCAGCACGGGGATCTTGCGTTCGTACATCCCGTTCAGGTAATGGAACCAGAACTCAGATTTGATAAATACGGCCAGGTCGGGTTTTACGATATCGAGGAACCGGCGTGCATTGGCCGCCGTGTCCAGCGGGAGATAACAAACATGGTCCGCTCCTTCGTAATTTTTCCGCACCTCGTAACCGGAAGGCGAAAAAAAAGTGAGCAGCACGCGGAGGGAAGGATATTTCCTGCGGATGACCTCCAGCACCGGCCTGCCCTGCTCAAATTCGCCGAGCGAGGCCGCATGCACCCAAAGCACGGGGCCGCTGTCCTTAAAAGCCGCCTCCAGGGCGGGCCAGGGATCTTTCCGGCCATTCAGCCACAATTGCGCCTTTTTATTTCCCCCAATGCCCGCCGCCAGGCCCAAAGCAGCCCGGTAAAGACGGATACCCGCGTTATAGCAAAAAATCGATAAACTCACAGAATTGATAATTAACCTAATAAATCGAATGCTTGACAAAGATAGTCCCTACACCTATCTCAAAATTTGTAAATTTGCGGACTCTAAAATTAGTACCTCCATGGTTCCTATTCAAATGGTGGATCTCAAACGCCAGTACAGCAAAATAAAACCGCAGGTAGACGCAGCCGTTCAGGAAGTGCTGGAAAGCGCCGCCTTTATCAACGGGGCCCCCGTACAACAGTTTTCGCAGGAGCTGGGCCAATACCTTGGCACCAAACACGTGATACCCTGCGCCAACGGTACGGACGCGCTCCAGATAGCCATGATGGCCCTCGGCCTGGAACCGGGCGACGAGGTGATCACCCCTTCCTTTACTTTTATCGCCACCGCCGAAGTGATCGCCCTGCTGCGGCTCAAACCGGTGTTCGTAGATATCGATCCGAAAACGTACTGCATTGATCCGCAGGCCATTGAAAAAGCCATTACGCCCAAAACGAAAGCCATTGTGCCCGTGCACCTGTACGGCCACAGCGCCGACATCGAGGCGATCATGGAGATCGCGGAGCAGCACAACCTCTTCGTGATCGAGGACAATGCGCAGGCTATCGGCAGCCATTATACGAAAAAAGACGGCACTACCAAAAAGGTCGGCACCTTCGGGCATATCGGCTGCACCTCCTTTTTTCCCAGCAAAAACCTGGGCTGCTACGGCGACGGCGGCGCGCTTTTCACCGACGACGACGCGCTGGCCGCGAAGATCAGGATGGTGGCCAACCACGGCCAGAGCCAGCGGTACTATCACGACACCGTGGGCGTCAACAGCCGGCTGGACACGCTGCAGGCCGTTGTGCTCCGCATCAAGCTGCAATTGCTCGATCAATATATCGCTTCCCGCAGGGAAGTCGCCAACGCTTATGACACTGCCTTTGCCAACATACCGCAGATCATAACGCCGTACCAGGCGCCGAACCAGCTGCACGTTTTCCACCAGTACACGCTTCAGCTGGAAGACGCGGACCGCAACAAGCTGCAGGCGTTCCTGGCCGAAAAACAGGTGCCCTCCATGATCTATTACCCCGTTCCGGCGCACCGTCAGAAAATGTTCGAAGGCATGACCGCTACCAACATGCATCTGCCCGTTACGGACACCCTGACCGGGACAGTCATTTCCCTGCCCATTCATACGGAAATGGATCGTGACCAGTTAGACCATATCATTCAATCTATTACATCATTCTTAAACTAAGCCCCGCATGAAAATTACCGTAGTAGGCACCGGATACGTAGGACTCGTTACCGGTACCTGTTTTGCTGAAACAGGCAATGACGTGACCTGTGTAGACATCGATGCCAACAAAGTAAAAAAACTTTCTTCCGGCCAGATCACCATTTATGAG
Organism: uncultured Chitinophaga sp.; assembly: GCA_966250725.1. Taxonomy (GTDB): domain Bacteria; phylum Bacteroidota; class Bacteroidia; order Chitinophagales; family Chitinophagaceae; genus Chitinophaga. Next base: position 2,593 of record CBINIO010000058.1, on the reverse strand, counting down.
CCCGGCCTGGAAAAGCTGTTTGAACGCAACCTGAAAGAAGAACGCCTGCACTTTACCACCGACCTCGAAGAAGGCATCCGCGAAGCCGCGGTGATCTTTCTCGCGTTGCCCACTCCCCCGGGAGAGGACGGTTCGGCCGATCTTTCGTACATCCTGAAAGTAGCGGACCAGCTCGGTAAAATGCTGAAGGATTACAAGGTGATCGTAGATAAAAGCACCGTGCCGGTGGGCACGGCTGACAAAGTGCATGCCGCCATCGCGAAAAACGCCAAGGTGGAATTCGACGTGGTGAGCAACCCCGAGTTCCTGCGTGAAGGCGTGGCCGTGGAAGACTTCATGAAACCCGACCGCGTGGTGATCGGCACCCAGTCCGAAAGAGCGCGCAAGATCATGGGCGACCTGTACGCGCCGTTCGTGCGCCAGGGCAACCCTGTCATTTATATGGACGAAAAATCCGCCGAGCTTACCAAATACGCCGCCAATTCCTTCCTCGCCACCAAGATCTCCTTCATGAACGAGATCGCGGTGCTGTGCGAGAAGCTGGGCGCGGACGTGGACATGGTGCGCCGCGGCATCGGCAGCGACGACCGCATCGGCAAACGTTTCCTGTTCCCCGGCATCGGCTACGGCGGCAGCTGCTTCCCGAAAGACGTGCAGGCGCTGGTGAAATCCTCGCAGGAAGCCCACTACGACTTCAAAATACTGGAAGCCGTAATGGACGTGAACGAAAAACAGAAACTGTTCCTCCTGCCCAAGATCGAAGCATATTTCGGCAACGACCTGAAAGGGAAACATTTCGCTTTGTGGGGCCTGGCCTTCAAACCCAATACGGACGACATCCGCGAAGCGCCCGCTTTATACATCATCGATGCGCTCACGGCAGCAGGCGCCACCGTTACCGCCTTCGACCCCGAAGCCATGCAGAACGTGAAGCAGGTAGTGGGCGACAAGATCAAATTCGCCGGTCACCAGTACGAAGCGCTCGAAGGCGCGGACGCGCTGATCATTGCCACGGAATGGAGCGTATTCCGCACGCCGGACTTCGAAAAGATCGGGAAAGGACTGAAAAACAAAGCCATCTTCGACGGCCGCAACCTGTTCGAAGTGCCCCATATGACCGAACTTGGTTTTCACTATGAAAGCGTGGGCCGCCCCGCGGTGAAACGCTAAATATATAAACGCACTATGACAAAAAAACGCGTACTGATCACCGGCGCCGCCGGTTTCCTTGGCTCCCACCTATGCGATCGCTTCATCAGGGAAGGGTATCATGTTATCGGCATGGACAACCTGCTGACCGGCAACATCCGGAACATCGAGCACCTGTTCCCGCTGAAGGAATTTGAATACTATCATCACGATGTGACGAAATTCGTGCATGTACCCGGCGAGCTGGATTACATCCTGCATTTCGCTTCCCCCGCCAGCCCCATTGACTACCTGAAAATGCCCATCCAGACCCTGAAAGTGGGTTCGCTGGGCACGCACAACCTGCTGGGACTGGCCAAGTCGAAAAATGCGCGCATTCTCGTAGCCTCCACTTCCGAAGTGTACGGCGACCCGAACGTGCATCCGCAGCCGGAGGAATACTGGGGCAACGTAAATCCCGTCGGTCCGCGCGGCGTGTACGACGAAGCGAAACGTTTCATGGAATCCATCACCATGGCCTATCATAATTTCCATGGCGTGGAAACCCGCATCATCCGCATATTCAACACATACGGCCCCCGCATGCGCCTCGACGACGGCCGCGCGCTGCCGGCCTTCATGAGCCAGGCGCTTACCGGGCAGGACCTCACCGTATTCGGCGACGGCTCGCAAACCCGTTCCTTCTGTTACGTGGACGACCTGGTGGAAGGCATTTACCGCCTGCTGCTGAGCGATTACCACCTGCCGGTGAACATCGGCAACCCGGCGGAGATCAGCCTGCTGCAATTCGCCGAAGAGATCATTTCCCTCACCGGCACCAAACAGAAGATCGTGTTTCACCCGCTGCCAAAAGACGATCCGAAACAAAGAAAGCCGGACATCACCAAGGCCAAGGAACTGCTGGGCTGGGAACCGAAAGTGGACCGCAAGGAAGGATTGAAGATCACGTACGAATATTTCAAACAGGCGTTGGGAAAATAATTTTTGTATGAAAAGAACCTTACTGATCACGGGCGGAGCCGGCTTTATCGGCTCCCACGTGGTGAGACTATTCGTGAGCAAATACCCCGGTTACACCATTGTGAACGGTGACGCGCTCACCTATGCCGGTAATCTCGAAAACCTGGCCGACGTTAAAGACAGCCCCAATTACATTTTTGAGAAAGTGGACATCACGGATGAAAACGCCGTGAACGCTCTTTTTGAAAAATATACGTTCGACGGCGTGATCCATCTCGCCGCCGAAAGCCATGTGGACCGTTCCATCCTCGACCCGCTGGCATTCATCAAAACCAACGTGCTGGGCACCGCCGTGCTGCTCAACGCCGCGCGCAAATACTGGAAGGACGCTATGGAGAACAAACGTTTCTACCATGTGTCCACCGACGAAGTGTACGGCTCGCTCGGCGAGGAAGGATTTTTTACGGAAGAGACAGCTTACGAC
>CBINIO010000057.1:0-13287 GCA_966250725.1 uncultured Chitinophaga sp. | reverse complement strand
TAATTGCTAAGGACGCTACCATCATGCTCACCACTTCGCATAAGTCGAGTTTTAGCATTGAAGCCTGGAAAGAGCTTTTCAAAAAAAGAGGCATCGCCGTGGAAAAAATAAAATCACTCCCTGCGAACGTTCATAATCTTAGCCGTAAGGATGAAATTGTCAATTGGTTTGCCGTGAACAGTTTTAATGAGGATTTTATCATTATTGATGATGACAGGTCTTTAAACGACCTTCCCGATATGCTGAAGGAGCATCTGGTTCAGCCCAGTTCTTATATCGGTCTTACGGAAGAATTGCTGCAATGCGTTAAACCAAAGCCGGGTAACCGTCCACATATTTATTAGCCAACATTTGATCAAACAGGCCGGAGCAACCTCCGGCCTGTTTGATATTCTACCTCGCCGTAAACGGCTCCATCAGCTCCACCCGTGTGCCATCCGCATCAAAAAGATTCAGCAGCCAGCGTTTGTTCCGGCCGATGCGGGGTGACGGTACATCGCCGTTGCGGAAACGCAGGGCGTCCACGGCTTTCTGCATGTCCGGCACCATCAGGGCGATGTGATGGGCCGAGCCCAACTGGCGGCGGCTTGCCGGTGGTTTTACCAGCATATATTCGAGATAATCGGTGCTTTCCGGCAGGCGCATGTTGATCCAGCTGGTAATGCCGTCCGTTGCGCCGCCGCGCCATATTTCGGAAAAGCCGAGGATGGCGGCGTAGAAGGAATCCGCACGGACCGGATCTGCGATCGTAAGGCCGGCGTGCAGGATGCGGTCTGAAATACCCGTGGAGCTTTCGGGCTTCGCAGGCGGCAACTGCACGAACAGGATGGTATGACCGTCCGGGTCTTTTACGGCGATGGCATTCTCATCGGGGCCGGGTTGCACCTTGATCCCCTTTTGTGCGAGATAGGTCTTCATGCGGGCGAGGTCGGTGGTCTGGAAGGCGAGGCTTAGCAGTCGGTCGTCCTGCGAAGGAGAGAGGCCGTCCTTTACGTATATGCGCTGCCGTGCGTTCACCTGTACGATGAGCGAATGCGCCGAGCGGCGAAGCCGATAACCGAGATAATCGCCATAGAACTTTACGGCGGAATCGAGATGGCTTACCTGGATTTCGACTGAAGCAATACCGATGATCGGCGGTCGGCCCGGTTGTCGGGCGATGGCGTTGGCGGCGGCGAAACACGCCAGCAGGCATAAGACAAGTTGTTTCATAACGATCGGAATTACTTCAAAATACAAAATTCCATTCCACCCAAACAATACTTTCTAACCCATTTCTCCACCATAACAGCAATTAACTATCATTTTCCTATCAATCTATTCAAGTAAATAATTTTATTTAAAAAGTATTGTAGTTATAAAATATAAATTATTAACTTGAAACTCACTTTTAAAATAATTAACTAAGTAGGACGCCACGTTTACCTGTACGCTTTGAATACGCATACCACAGACATATATACACGAAAGTATCTCGAAACATATCAACCACAAGTACGCTAATGAAACAAACAACATTCGCTATCCTCCTGCTGATGCTGGCATCCCTCACATCCGCAGCGCAGGCCGTCAAAATCACCGGTAAAGTAACCGGGGAAGACGGGGAACCGCTCGCCGGCGTATCCGTCGTGATAAAAGGCACCAGAACCGGCGCCGCCACCAACGAGCTGGGCATCTTCTCCATCAGCCTGCCGGAGCCGAAAGGAACGCTCGTTTTCTCCAGCATCGGCTTCCTCACCAAAGAAGTGCCGCTCTCCAAAGCCACCGTGTACAACACCGTGCTCGCGCAGGACCCGCAATCGCTCAAACAGGTAGTGGTAGTGGGTTACGGCACCGTTCAGCGGAAAGATCTCACCGGCTCCGTCGGCAGCGTGAACGTGGCCGATCTGCAAAAAGCGCCCGTGAAATCGTTCGATGAAGCGCTCGCCGGCCGCGTGGCAGGCGTGCAGGTCACTTCCTCCGAAGGCCGCCCCGGCGCCGCTATCGACATCGTGATCCGCGGCGGCAACTCGGTCACCCAAAACAACTCGCCGCTCTACGTGATCGACGGGTTCCCGATGGAAGACCCTGGCGGCGACAACGAAAGCAATCCCATCAACGCGCTCGACCCGGCAGACATCGCGTCCATCGACATCCTTAAAGACGCCTCCGCCACCGCCATCTACGGCGCGCGCGGCGCCAACGGCGTGATCGTGATCACCACCAAACGCGGCAAAGCGGGGAAAACCACCGTTAATTACAACACCTATTTCGGCTGGCAGCAAAGCAACAAACGGCTGGACGTGCTCGATCCCTACGAGTTCATCAAACTGCAAAACGACATCGACCCGAACATGACGATGACGCTTTACCGCGTGAAGAACGAGAACGGCGTGAAAGACACGCTGCCGCTGGAATATTACAAAAACGTGGAAGGCATCGACTGGGAAGAGCAGATCATGCGCACCGCCCCCATGCAAAGCCATCACCTTTCCCTCGGCGGCGGCAACAACAACACGAAATTCAACGCCTCGTTCTCTTATTTCGACCAGCAGGGCATCATCATCAACTCGGGTTTTAAAAGGCTGCAGGGCCGCTTCAGCATCGACCACAACGTGAACAACAAGCTGAAAGTAGGCATGAACGCGGCATACGCCAATGTAAAACGGTACGGCACGCCCACTTCTTCCAGCAACTACAACAACGAGCTGAACCTGCTGTTCAGCGTTTGGGCCTACCGCCCCATCACGCTGCTCAATTCCACCACCAACCTTATCGAAGAAAATACCGATCCGGAAGTGGAGCCGGGTTTTGATTTCAGGTGGAACCCGGTGATCACTACGCAGAACGAGCTGCGTGAAAACTACAACGACAACTTTTCCATCAACGCGTACGGCGAATATTCCATTCTGCCCAGCCTGAAATTCAGGAGCAGCATCGGTTACAACAAAGGCGCCACCCGTGTGGACGTGTTTAACAACGCGCAGTCGCGCAGCGGCAACCCGAGCACCAACAACCGCATCAACGGCGGCATGACGTATATCAATTCCAGCAGCTGGCTGAACGAAAACACGCTGACCTGGAATAAAAAGATCAGCCAGCACCAAAGCCTCTCCGTACTCGGCGGCTTCACCATGCAGGAAGGCGCCAGCCGCATATTCGGCGCGTACGCCAAGCTGCTGCCCAACGAAGCGCTCGGCCTGAGCGGTCTTGACGAGGGCACACCTTTATCTATCACCTCCGTTACTTCCGGCTGGAGCCTGGCTTCGTTCCTCGGCAGGGTGAACTACAATATCAGATCGAAATACCTGTTCACGGCTTCTTTCCGTACGGACGGCTCTTCCCGCTTCAGCAGCAATAACCGCTGGGGCTCCTTCCCCTCCGGCGCTTTCGCATGGCGCTTTGGCGCGGAGCCTTTTATGGAGTCGCTGCGTTTTGTGTCTGACGCCAAGCTGCGCACCAGCTGGGGCATCACGGGCAACAACAACGTGGGCAACTTTTCGAATTATATGAATTACATCACGCCCACGAACGGCGGTTATTCCTTTGGCAATATCCAGAACCCCGGCAGCTATCCCGGCTCCATGGGCAACCCTGACCTGCAATGGGAAAGAACGGCGCAGACGGACATCGGGCTGGACCTCGGCTTCTTCCGGGACCGCATCAAGCTGGCGGTGGACGTGTACCGCAAAAACACGAGCAACCTGCTGCTGAACGCGAACCTGCCCGGCAGCACGGGTTATTCAAAACAGTTCAAGAACATCGGCAAGGTGCGCAACCAGGGCCTGGAGATCAGTCTTTTCGCGAACGTCGTAAAAGCGCGTGACTTCAGCTGGAACAGCAGCTTCAACATTTCTTTCAACCGCAACAAGGTGCTGGAGCTGGCGGAAAACGAGCTGTCCATGCTCACGACGCAGTACTGGGGTGACGACTGGGTGCTGATACCTGCGTACATCGCGAAAGTGAACGCTCCCGTGGCGCAGTTCTACGGCCATGTGTCCGACGGCGTGTATAAATACGAAGACTTCGACAAGGTGGGTGAAAACTACATCCTGAAGGACAATGTGACGGCCAACGGCGAAGTGCGCACCTCCGTGCAGCCGGGCGACATCAAATACAAAGACCTCAACGGCGACCTGCTGATCGACGATTACGACAAGACCGTGATCGGCAACCCGATGCCCGTGCACACCGGCGGCTTCAGCAACAACTTCACGTATAAAGGCTTTGACCTCGGCGTGTTTTTCCAGTGGAGCTATGGCAACGATATTTACAACGCCAACCGCCTGATGCTCGAAACGGGTTACAAATACAATACGAACCAGTACGCGTCTTACGCGAACCACTGGAGCCCTGAAAACCCGGAATCCAACATCCCGCGCGTAAAAGGCACCACGCTCAAAACCTACGCCACCTGGATGGTGGAGGACGGTTCTTTCCTGCGGCTCAAAACCGTGCAGCTCGGGTACAACCTGCCGCAGCATATGCTCAACAGCGTAAAGATCAGCGCCATCCGCGTGTATGCCAGCGCGCAGAACCTTTACACCTGGACGAAATACTCCGGCTACGATCCCGAGGTGTCTATCCGCAACAGCGCGCTCACGCCCGGTTTCGACTATTCCGCCTACCCGCGCGCCACCACGCTCACCGTAGGTCTTAAAGCCACTTTCTAACGATTAAAAGCGAAAACATGAAATACATCCTGTATAGCTTCCTGGTATTGTCCGTGTGCGGCGCGTCCTGCAACAAATTCCTGGATAAAACGCCGACGGACTTCCCGCTGCCAAAAAACTATTTCAAAACGGAGAACGACGTGAACACCGCGCTGAGCGCCATTTACGACCCGCTCGGCAAAACCGGCACCTACGGCCGCACGCTGTTCTTCGAGCTGGACATGAGCGACGAAGGCTTCAACGCGCTTTCCACCCAGACCATCGATCTGTCCATCAACAATTACAACACGTCCGACTCAAAGGTGAACACCCTCTGGAACCTGCTCTACCAGGGCATCAACCGGGCCAACGTGTTTCTGCAGAATATCGATAACGCGGACCTGCAAATGGATGAAACGGAACGCAAGGCCGCCAAAGGCCAGGCGCTTTTTCTCCGCGCGTATTATTATTTCCTGCTGGTGAGCAATTGGGGAGACGTGCCCGTCCGGCTGAAATCCATCGACGACGTGAACGACGTGAACCGCGCCAGAACGCCTTCTTCCGAGATCTACGCCTTTATCCTGAAGGACATGGAAGCGGCGGCGGAACTGGTAAAACCGATCAGCGCCTACACTTACAACAGCCGCATCACGAAGTCGGTGGTATGGGGCATTCTCGCGAGGGTGAACCTCAAAATGGCCGGCTACCCGATGAACGACGCCACCCGCTGGGCCGAAGCGCGCAAATGGGCGCTGAAGGTGATGGAACCGGGGAACGGTCATGCCCTGAACCCCGACTACGCGCAGATATTCATCAACGAGTGCCAGGACAAATACGATCCGAAGGAAGTGCTGTGGGAAGTGGAATTCAATAAAGTGAACAACGGCAGCCAGGACGAGGAAGGTTCCGTCGGCGCCATCAACGGCATCGGTTCTTCCGACCGCAACATGTACAGCTACGGCGCGGTGCATATCACCGAAAGATACTACCGCTCCTTTGGCGACGGCGATCTCCGCCGCGACTGGACGAGCAATTCCTATTATTACGGTACGGTCGGCGGCGTGGTGAATTCAAAGATCCCTTATCCCGCCACTTCCATTTACAACCGCAGCAACGCAAAATGGAGAAGGGAATATGAAACGGCGCAGCCGAAAAATATCAACACCACTTCCATCAACTTCCCCATCCTGCGTTATTCCGACGTGCTGCTGATGTTCGCCGAAGCGGACAACGAGGCGAACGGCCAGCCAAGCGCCGAAGCATACACGGCGGTAAACGACGTGAGAAGAAGAGCGTACGGCCTTATGCTGCCCACGCCTCCCGATCCCGCCGCAGACGCCGATCTGCAGCCCGGCCTCGACCAGGCTTCCTTCCGCGAAGCGGTACGCAAAGAACGTTCGCTGGAACTGGGTTTTGAGGCCATCCGCCGGCACGATCTCATCCGCTGGGGCATTTACCTCTCCACGATGAAAGACCTCGCCAACGAGATCAGGACGACCGCGCCGACGGCTTACAAGTACGCTGCCCGCCACGGCGACAACCTCGGCCAGCGTCACCTGCTGCTGCCGATACCCAGCACCGAAATGGCGATCAACAAGGCCCTCGAGCAAAACCCGGAATGGTAAACCAATTCAGCAATCACTAAAACATGCGACCAATGTTCCATTATAAAAACATGCTTCCGCTCGCCGCACTCTGCCTCCTCTTCGCCTGCCGGCAGGACGTGGTGGAGCTGCCGGCCTTCGGGGCGCGCACCGAAAAACTCGAATACAAAGCGGGCGATTCCGTGCTGTTCACTTTCTCCGGCGAGCCGGACATCATCACTTTTTATTCCGGCGAGCCCGGCAGCGAATACCGCTATAAAGACCGCACGGACACGGAGCCCGGCGTGGTGGAGCTGGAATTTCTCAGCCGCGTGCTGTACGGCAGCCAGGTGAACAACCTGAAAGTAGTGGCTTCCAGCGAATTCAGCGGCATTTACGATTCCGCCAATGTAAAAAACACGAACTGGACGGACATCACGGGCCGCTTCACGCTCGCATCCGCGCCCTCCGGCGGTCTCAGCGCCAATACGCCTTCCGGAAAGGCCGACCTGACGGACCTGGTAGTGAAAGGCAAACCGCTGTACATCTGTTTCCAGTACATCGGCGAAAAACCCGCCGGCACTTCGCCCACGCAGCGCACCTGGCGCATTCTCGACTTCCTGCTTACCGGCACCCAGCCCGGCGGCTCGCCCAACACGCTCGTGAGCCATTCCTCCGCGGGCTGGCTGGCAGTGGATGTGATCAACCCGGTCAACAAATGGGCGGCCTCCGCCGCGTATATCCAGTTCTCGCCCAACAGCACGCTCGAAGCCTCAGAAGACTGGATGCTCACCAAACCCATCTGGGTCACCAAAGTGGCGCCCGACAAAGGCACGGCCATCAAGGATTACAGCAAGCGCAAGGAAAATTTCAGCTACGTGTTCACCGAGCCCGGCGCCTACACGGTGACGTTCGTAGGCTCCAACACGAGCGCGAAAGAAGTGAAGACCGTCGTGAAGGAGATCACGCTTACCATCCTGCCCTGACGGCCCGGAACCATGCAAATAAATAATATAGCCCGGTAACATATGCCGGGCTATATTTATTTTTGCTTTTTGTTATCTTTGCTATTCCACAAAACGAATGTTCAACCCAGATGAAGCAAAAACTCAGCTGCCTTTTGATTGACGACGACCGGGATGACCAGGAAATATTCAAACTCGCGTTGCACGATGTAAACGAGGATGTATTTTGCCTTACAGCGGACGATGGTATCAAAGGTTTGCAGATGCTGCAAACGGACGGTGATTTTGTGCCCAGTTATATTTTCCTCGACCTGAACATGCCGCGAATGACCGGCAAGGACTGCCTGAGCGCCATCAAGAGCAACCCCTCGCTGGCCGCTATCCCGGTAGTGATCTACTCCACTTCTTCAGACCCGAAAGACATCCAGGACACCAAAGCCCTCGGCGCCGCGGATTACGTGGTGAAACAATACAGCATCGCTTCGCTGAAGGAGATACTGAAACGGTATTTTAACTGATCTCAGCGCGTTTTCTGCCAGATGCGCTGCCGCTGCGGCAGCTGCCTGTATTTGTGCGCGATGGGGGAATACTTCAGGTTTTCTTTCGAGCCGAGGGCGAGGAAGCCGTTTATTTCCAGGCTGTCGTCGAACAGCTGTAGCGCCTTGTGCTGCAATTCCTTGTTAAAATAAATGAGCACGTTCCTGCAAAGGATCAGCTGGAACTCGTTGAACGACCGGTCCGTGGCGAGGTTATGGGGGGAAATGACCATCCGTTTCGATAACTGCTCGTCAAACTTCGCCCAGTCGTAGCGCGCGGTGTAGTATGTTGAAAAATCCTCCGTGCCGCCGCTCAGAATGTAGTTCTCGGAGAACTGTTTCATATACCGTAACGGGAAAATGCCTTTCCGCAGCTTGTCCAGCACGGCAGGGTTGATGTCCGTCGCATACAGCAGCGACTTCTGCAGCAGCCCCGCTTCCTTCAGCAGCATCGCCATGGAATATACTTCTTCGCCCGTGGAGCAGCCCGCGTGCCAGATGCGGATCAGCGGCGCAGCGGCGAGCTTTGGCAATACCTCCATGCGCAGGCATTTGTAAAAATGCGGGTCGCGGAACATCTCCGTCACGTTCACCGTGATCTCTTCCACAAAATGCCGGAAATAATCCGCGTCGTACAATACCTTATTCCTGAAATCTTCAAAATGCATAAACCTGTCCAGCATAAAAAGCCGGTTCACCCTGCGTTTGAGCGAAGGCCGCGCATAATGCGCGAAGTTGTAGCCGTACCGGTCCATGATCCCGTCCAGCAACAGGTCCAGCTGCCCGTCCTCCACGGCGAATTCCCCCATCGTTCGTATGTTATTTACCTGTATCATACAGCCATACCCTTAGCAGCGACAATAATTGATCGATATCCACCGGTTTGCTGATATAGTCCGAAGCGCCGGCTTCGATGCATTTTTCCCTGTCCCCTTTCATCGCTTTCGCGGTAACCGCTATCACCGGTATGGCGGCGGTTCTGGGGTCGGCTTTGATATGACGGGTGGAGTCGTAACCGTCCATTTCCGGCATCATCATGTCCATCAGCACAATGTCCGCCGGTTGATTTTTCAGCTTTTCCAGCGCCTCTTTCCCGTCCATCGCGGACACTACTTTCATGCCGCAGGCTTCCAGCGCCCTGGACAGCGAGAAAATATTGCGCACGTCGTCGTCCGCCACCAGCACGGTTTTCCCGCGAAGCACCACATCCATCGTACCCAATCCGTTCGTATTGCCGTTCGTGTCTTTCCGCCCCGCCACCAGGTGGAGGAACAGCGAAACCTCGTCCATGATGCGCTGGTAGGAATTGGCGACCTTGATCACCACCGAATCCGCGTACCCGCGCAGCTGCTGCTCTTCGTCGCGGCTCAGGCTGCGGCCGGTGAACACGATGATGGGTATGTTTTCCAGCTCCTGCTGCTTTTTCACTTCTTCCAGCGTTTCGTACGAGCGGTCGCGGGAGGCGCTCATATCGAGTATCACGCAGTTCACTTCCTTTTTCAGCAAAGCCTCCACGCTGTCGCGTATCGATCCCTGTATCTCCGCGTTCACCTTGTAGTTGCCGAGGAAGTACGCCAGCGCTTTCGCGTGTTTCATATTCTCCTCCACGATCAGCACCTTGCGCGGATTTTTGTTGAGCATGAACTCTATCTGCGCGAAAATGTCCTCCATCTTTTCAAAGCTCACCGGTTTGTCGATAAAGTCCACCGCGCCCCGGCTCAGGCTTTTGAAGCGGCCCTGGTAGCTGCTCATGATGTGCACCGGTATATGCCTCGTTTTTGGATTGTTTTTTAGCTCTTCCATCACTTCCCAGCCGTCTTTCACCGGCAGCTGTATGTCCAGCAGGATGCCCAGCGGCGCGTATTGCTCCGCCAGCGCGTTCGCCTCGTCGCCCCGCACGGTCACCACGCCCTTGTAACCCTTGCTGCGCGTAAATTCCAGCAGCGAACGCGCAAAGCTGGTGTCGTCTTCCACGATCAGTATCACGCGGTCGCCGGCTTTGATCTGCCCGCGGTCGTCCTGCACCTGGCCGGGTATCACTTCGCTCACAAAACGTTCACGCACCGGCTCCGCGGCCTTTTGCTGCGCGGGTATTGCCTCCTGCGTTTCCTGCTCCGCCTGTTTTGCGGACGCGGATTCCGGGAGCCATACGACAAATTCGCTGCCTTTGCCGGGCGCGCTTTGCAGCGTGATGTCGCCGCCCAGCAGCCTTGCAAATTCGCGGCTGATGGACAGGCCGAGACCGGTGCCGCCGTATTTGCGGCGGGTGGAGCCGTCCTCCTGGCGGAAGGCCTCGAAGATCAGCTCCTGCTTGTCGTCCGCGATGCCGATGCCCGTGTCTTTCACGGAAAACGCGATCCTTCCCTTTTGCGGTTCAGGGCGGTACACGGTCAGCTTCACGCTGCCTTCGTCGGTGAACTTCATCGCGTTGGCGAGCAGGTTGCGCAATATCTGCTCGAGCCGCTGGCGGTCCGTTTCGATGGAAGCGGGCGCGCTGCGGTGTTTGGTGAGGGTAAAACGGATGTTCTTTTCCATCGCCAGCGGGGTGAACAGCGCGGTCATGTCCTGTATCACCGCATCGATGTCCACTTCCGAATACGTGGCGTCCATTTTGCCGGCCTCTATCTTCGAGAGGTCGAGTATCTCGTCTATCAGCGTCAGCAGCCCTTTGCCGGATTGCTGTATCACTTTTGCATATTCTATCTGTTCGCTGCTGAGGTTCTGCCGGCCGTTCTCCGAAAGCAGGCGCGACAGCAGCAGGATGGAGTTGAGCGGCGTGCGCAGCTCGTGGCTCATGTTGGCGAGGAATTCGGATTTGTAACGCGTGCTTTGCGCCAGCTCTTCCGCTTTTACCTGTATCTCGCGGTTGCGCTCCATTACCACCTGGTTGGTCTCTTCCAGCATGCGCGCGCGGTCCTCCAGCTGGTCGTTCGCTTCCACCAGCTCTTCCTGCTGCACGCGCAGCTCTTCTTCGGACGACTGGAGCTTTTCAGTCTGCGCTTCCAGCTCGCCGTTGATGTTCTCCAATTCGTTGTGCTGCGCCTGCAATTCCTCCGCCTGGCTTTGCGTTTCTTCCAGCAGCTCCTGCAGGCGTTTGCGGCTTTCCACGCTGTAAATGGCGGCGCCGATGTTGTGCGAGGCGTCTTCGAGGAAAGATTGTTCCAGCGCGGTAAAATTTTTCAGCGAGCCCAGCTCTATCACGCCGGCGATCTTCCGCTCGTGGTACAGCGGCACGGCGATCACGGCGCGGGGTTTGAGCGAACCGGTGGCGTGGCGGATGCTGAGCAGCTCTTCGGGAATATCTTCCAACTTCAGCGTATGACGGCTGAGCGCGCATTGCCCGGCAATGCCGCTGCCAAAGGGAACGGTTTGCACGGCGCTGTCCTCGTCGATGGCGTAGCCGCCGGTGAAACGGAGATGGCTGGCGCCTTCCGCCACGTAAAACGCGCCCGTCTGGCTGCCGGTGTACTGCACCACAAAATCGATGATGCTGCGCGATAGCTGCGGCAGCTCGTATTCCCCGATCATTTTATCGTTGAGCGTGGCGATGCCGGCCTGCATCCATTCGCGGTCGGAGAGGTCGTTAAAGCTTTTCTCCAGCGAAGCGGCCATCCGGTTGAGCGATCCGGCCAGCACGCCCAGCCCGTCTTCCCCTTCGTCTTTTACACGGATGGAATATTCCCCTTCCGAAATTTTCCCGGCGATGCCGCGGATAAGATGGATGCGGTGGTTGATGGACGCGTCCTTGTTCTCCAGCTCTTTCAGCAGCGCCAGCCTTTCTTTGAAATCCCTCGTCACTTTGATGAAAGATATCAGCGTGATGAGCACCGCGATGATGCAGGCGATCACGATAAACACCGGCGTGGTGGCGGCGAACTGGTTCATTTTTTCGGTGCGTTGCTGCAGCAGCGCGCGTTCCCGGCCCTTCATCTCTTCTATCAGCCTGCGCGCCTCGTCCATGTGTTCCTTGCCTTTATCCATATCCCGCGCGGTGACCGTTTCGCCCCGGCGTTTTTTGACGATCAGGTCGTTCAGCGCGCCCATGCGCAGGTTGCTCACTTCAAACAGCGATTCCACCGCAGCCTGCTGCTCGGGGCTGTCCGCCGTACGTTCCTTGAACTCGCGGATGCGTTTGCGGATACTGTCTTCCGCGCCGCGGTACGGCTCCAGGAAAGCTTCGTCGCCGGTGATGAGATAGCCGCGCTGACCGGTCTCTGCGTCCTTCATATAGGATATGGCGTCGTCCAGGTAACGGATCACTTCATTCGTATGCGTCACCCGCTGCCCGCTGTTCACCAGGTTTTGAATGCTGATGTACGACGCCACGGCGCTCAGTATCAGCAGCAATAACGAAAACCCGAAGCCTATGGCCAGATTTCTTTGAAAAGTCGATTTCATTTATGCTCGTTTGTCAATATTAGTTGTTCATATGTTCGCCGCTTACCGGCAGCACGAGAATGAACGTGCTGCCCTTGCCTTCCTCGCTGGCGGCGGTGATAAGCCCGCCGTGCGTATCGATGATCTTTTTGACGATGGCGAGGCCGATGCCCGTGCCTTCGTATTCGTTCCTGCCGTGCAGGCGCTGGAAGATGACGAATATTTTGTCGAGGTAGATCTCGTCGAAGCCGATGCCGTTGTCCGTAACCGTGATGCGGCAATACGGCCCGTCTTGCTGCGCGGGCGCGTCGGCGGACAGGCGGTTGACGCGCTCGGCATGGATGCGTATCTGCGGCGTCACGCCGTCGCGCGAGAACTTCACGGCGTTGCTGAGGATGTTCTGGAACACCTGCCGCATCTGGCCGGGCACGGCTTTCAGCGGCGGGATGGGATGCACCGAAATTTCCGCGCCTTTTTCCCTCACCAGCAATTCCATATCGTCGAGTATCTCGCGGATGATGTGATTGACGTCGGTGAAATGAAACCTTTCGGCGATGGACAGCTTGGAATAATCGAGCACGTCGGTAATCAGCTTGTTCATCCGGTCCGCGCTGGAAATGATCTTCCCGAGGTATTGCACCGCTTCCTGCTGCTCCGTGCCGAACTTGCCGTGGATGAGGTTGCCGAACACCTGTATCTTCCGCAGCGGTTCCTTGAGGTCGTGCGAGGCCACGTAGGCGAACTGCTGCAGCTCGTGATTGCTGGCGGCAAGGTCGCGGTTGGCGCGCTGCAGCTCCTGCGTTCTTTCGTTCACGCGGTTCTCCAGCAGCTGGTTGATCATCTTCTGTTCGTGGATGTCCGTAAAGATGCCCACCCATTTGGCGATGGCGCCGTCTTTCCGCACCGGCGTCATGCTCAGCAGGTGGTACCGGTACTCGTCGCCGTTCAGCGGCCGGATGCGCACTTCCAGCACTTCCTGTTTGCCGGAAGCCATGGCCCGGGCGATACATTCGGCGATGGACGGGCCGTCCGCGGGCGTGGCGGGCAGGTGCTCGCGCCCGTCCGCGTATTCGTGCCAGTGCCGGTTCACAAATTCGATATTGCCCTCGCGGCTAAGCGTAAACGCGATGTGCCGTATGGACTCGAGGATGGAGCGCAATTCTTCCAGGCTGTGAAACAGCGCTTCCTGCGCGGC
>CBINIO010000056.1:0-13304 GCA_966250725.1 uncultured Chitinophaga sp. | reverse complement strand
AATCCCAACCTGCCCAGCCAGGCCTCCAACACGCAGCTGATCGCCAATGCGGAGTTGTACCTGCCCGTGCTGCAGGAATCCCCGCAGGGCGAATACAACGCGCAATATCTTTCCGAAACGCAATACCCTAACCTTTCATTATACAACCAGGTGTCCGCCAGCTTTTACGGCATTTACCAGGGCCCGCTGATGAACCTGGAAACGGTGATCAACTCCAGGGAGCTGGACGCCAAGGAAGGCCCCATCCCCAACCAGCTGGCCGTCGCCAAGATCCTGAAGGCGTATTACTTCTGGCATATCACCGACCGCTGGGGTGATGTGCCGTACTCCGAAGCGCTCAAAGGCGCGGAAAAGTTCACACCCGTGTACGACACGCAGGAGTCCATCTACGACAACCTGTTCGCGCTGCTCGACGAAGCGGACAAATCCATCGTGGACGGCGATATCATGAACGACGTGATCTACGACGGCGACATGGCGCGATGGAAAAAGCTGGGCAACACCATCCGCCTGCTGATGGCCCTGCGCATTTCCGAAGCAAACGCCACCAAGGGCCGCGACGAATTCAACAAGGCGCTGGCCGCCGGCATCATGACCGAAAACGACGACAACATGGTGTTCAGGCACCTGGCGGAAGAAGCCGTTGAAAGCTACTGGTACGACCAGGTGGAAGATCAGAACCGCAAATGGTGGGCGCTCAGCGAGCTGCTCGTGAGCAAGATGAAACCGGTGAACGATCCGCGCCTGCCCGTATACGGCGATCCCAATATCGACGGCGAATACGAAGGGCTCGAATTCGGCGCGCTGGACGGGCTGAGCGTTACCGCCTTCAGCCTGATGGGCGAAGAGATCCGCCGGCAGGACGCTTCCGTGTACCTCGTTACCTACGCGCAGGCGCTCTTTGCACAGGCCGAAGCCGCCAAACGCGGCTGGATCGGCGGCGGCGACGCGGCGGCGGGAGATTTTTACAACCAGGCCATCGAACATTCCATCCGCCAGTGGAACCGCAACGACACTACCGGTTACGCCGCCATGATGGCTTCTCCCGGCATGCCCTACAACGCCGCCAGCGGTTACGAGCAGATCGGCGTGCAGCGCTGGGTGCACCTGTTCATGCACGGCTACGAAGCATGGGCCGAGTGGCGGAGGACCGGTTTCCCCGACTTCGTAAAACCGCAGGGCAAGGACGTGCCCAACCGCCAGGGTTACCCGCCGGACGAAGTGTTCAACAACGGCAGCAATTACAACGATGCCGTTACCCGCCAGTTCGCCGGCGCCGGGGACGGGCTCTACGGCAAAGTCTGGTGGAACAAATAAGTCTTTCTCTATCTGTCAATATATGCGCGTTACTGCTTGCGGTAGCGCGTATTTTTTTATGCGGAACGGCGGTGAGCGCAAATCCCTTAACTTTGAAGATTAAACCTGTTTATTGTGCCACACGAGTGCATCTCCGTATTTGATATTTTCAAGATAGGCGTAGGACCCAGCAGCTCTCATACCTTAGGCCCCTGGCGCGCCGCCATGCGTTTTATCAGCGAGCTGGAAGCAGCCGGGAAACTCGCTTCCGTACAGCGTCTCAGCGTACTGCTTTACGGCTCGCTCGCAAAGACCGGTCATGGCCACGGGACGGACATCGCCGTGCAGCTGGGGCTGGCGGGCGAAGATCCCGTGACCTGCGAAGTGAACGGCATCGACGCTAAAGTGGACAAGATCCGCCGCGACAAAAAGCTCCGTTTGAACGGGCAGTTCGAAATAGATTTCGACCCGCTCACCGATATCGAATTTCTTTTTGAAGAATCGCTTCCCTTCCATCCCAACGCCATGACCTTCCTGCTGACGCTGCAAAACGGCGAGCAGCTGGCATCCACCTGGTATTCCATCGGCGGGGGCTTTGTACTGAAGGAAGGGGAAACCGCCGCCGGCGGGAAAAGCAGCGTAGACCTGCCGTTCCCCATCGATACGGCGCGGCAGCTGCTGCAATGGTGCATCAAAACGGGTTTTTCCATTTCCGAGCTGGTGATGGAAAACGAACAGGCATGGCGCAGCGAAGCGGAAACAAAAGCCGGCGTGATGCAGATATGGGAAGTGATGCGCGACTGCATTTACCGCGGATGCCACACTACCGGCGAGCTGCCGGGCGGGCTCAAAGTGGGCCGCAGGGCCGCCGCGCTCAACACCAAACTTTTGAAAGGAAGAACCTATTCCGACTATAACAGCTGGGTGAAGGCCATCCGCGAAGGCGGGGAACATTTTTCGTACACGCTCGACTGGGTGAGCTGTTTCGCCCTCGCCGTGAACGAAGAGAACGCTTCCTTCGGCCGCGTGGTGACAGCGCCCACCAATGGCGCCGCCGGCGTGATACCTGCGGTATTGCAGTATTACATCACTTTCTGCGACGGTTTTCATACGGAAAAGATCATCCAGTTCCTGCTCACCGCTTCGGAAGTGGGCAGCATCTTCAAAAAACGCGCGACCATTTCAGCGGCCATGGGCGGCTGCCAGGCGGAGATAGGCGTATCCTCCGCGATGGCGGCGGCGGCGCTCACCGAATGCCTGGGCGGCAGCCAGCGGCAGGTATTGATGGCCGCGGAAATCGCGATGGAACATCATCTCGGTCTTACCTGCGACCCTATCGGCGGGCTGGTGCAGGTGCCCTGCATCGAGCGGAACACGATGGGCGCCATCAAAGCCATCACGGCTTCGCAGCTGGCGCTGCAAAGCAATCCCGAGCTGGCGAAGGTTTCGCTGGACGCGGTGGTGAAAACGATGTGGGAGACCGCGCAGGATATGAATTCCAAGTATAAGGAAACGTCTGACGGCGGATTAGCGGTGAATATACCGATCAGTTTGCCCGAGTGTTAAACAGCTTATGCAAAACAAACCGCGGGCTGGCAGTGGGTATCCCGATCAGCTTGCAGAAGTGTTAAACAATACGCACACCTGCCGGAAATAATTCCGGCATGAACTTCCCTTTTTTATAAAACCGAAGGTTTTTACTTACAAATAATAAATTCCTATTATATTTGTAATTCTAAAACCCGTTTGATGATGTTATTCACTCAGCTGGCTATGCTGTCCACCCAGGAACTGTTGTTTATCGTGATTATCGCCGGCGCGGTCGTACTCGTTATCTGGACGTTGAAAGATTCGCTGAAGAAAGACGATAAAAAAGGAAAGGGCGGGGATGGCATTGGTTCCGGCTCGTCCACAAAGGAAGGCGGCCAGCCGGACGTGGTATTGCCGCTGCAGCTGCAGGCGTATGAGCGCATCGTGCTGTTCGTGGAGCGTATTGCGCCGCAGAACCTCATCAGCCGGGTGAACCAGCCGGGCTTCTCGGTGCTGGACATGCAGATCGCCATGGTATCGAGCATCAAATCGGAATACGATCATAATGTTTCGCAGCAGATATATGTAACGGCGCAGGCTTGGGAAGCGGTGAAGACCGTGAAAGAGCAGACCATTTCCATCATCAACCAGATGGCCCTGAAACTGCCGCCGGACGCGCCTTCCATCGAGCTGAACAAACAGATACTGGAACTGTTCATGCGGCAGCCGGAATCACCGTCGGACATTGCGATAGAGATCATCAACGCGGAAGCGCGGAAGCTGATGCAGCGTTAAGGGACGTACGAACGCCTACAAATTCTTCTTCTTGATCATTTCATTCAACAGATAGCTCCTGCCGTTAAAACGTATATACAATGGCGTGCTATTGTACCAGCGTTTCCCTTCTTCCAGCTCATGTACCTGTATATGCAGGTGCGGCTCCGAGCTGAAACCGGAATTGCCCACGCAGCCCAGCGGCTGGCCCGTTCTCACCACCTCTCCTTCTTTTACCATTACGCTGCCTTTTTTCAGGTGACCCATGAAAACGGTGTAGTGTTCGCCTTCTATCACCACCATATTCGTGTTCTTCGGGCCGCGGTCCATGTTGGGAGGAATATTGTCGGGATTATCGCTGTACGCGCGCACCACTTTACCTGAACAGGGGCTGTAGATCGTGTCGCCAAAAATGGCGTAGTCTTCGAGGTTGCGCGAAAAGACCGTGTTGGCGCGGTTGCCGAAATCATTGAGCTTTACGATGTCCATCGCATAGATGGCCCCGCGCAGGCTGAAATGGAACAGGTTCGTAGGCAGTCCCTTCCCGCCCTGCAAAACAAAATAACGGCCCTTTTTAAGCGGAAAATCGAGTTCTACCGTTTTGGGCCTGCCCGTTGTACCGGTAAAATATAAAACGACCACAACGCCCAGCAAAACGATAAAAAAGAATTTGGGCCAAATGGAACGGCCGCGAAGGGTTTGCTGCCGCAGGAAAAAGAACCATGCGGCGCTCAGCAGGAACAGCACACCGAAAACATATTTCAGGTAAATGCTGCAATATACCCACATGCCGTACAGGTAAACGAACAGGGCCAGGAATGCCGACAGCACGGCGGTGAACACCAGGTCCGCCGGCGGTTTCCGCGAAGCGCGTTTCATCAGGTAAATACTTAGCGCCGCCAATCCTAACGTGAGCGCCAGCAACAAATACGTTATCATAGCCCGGCAACAAAATTTACCGCAATTTATCGTTTTTAAAGTAACATTGTAACTATGGAAAAGAAGATCAGGACGGACTCGGGGATCGAGATACAGCCATTGTACGCCACTCCCCTGCCGATGAACGAAAAGCCCGGCGAGTTTCCCTTTACCAGGGGCATACACGCCTCCATGTACCGGGACAAGCTCTGGACCATGCGGCAATACGCGGGTTTCAGCACTGCCGAAGCGTCCAACCAGCGTTACCATTACCTGCTCAGCCAGGGCGTGAGCGGTCTTAGCGTCGCCTTCGACCTCCCCACGCAGATCGGCTACGATTCCGATCATGCGATGGCCGAAGGGGAAGTGGGAAAAGTAGGCGTAGCCATCGATTCGCTGGAAGACATGGAAACGCTTTTCGCCGGCATCGAGCTGGAAAAAGTGTCCACCTCCATGACCATCAACGCTACCGCGTTCATCCTGCTGGCATTGTATATCGCCCTTGCCAAAAAACAGGGCGCCGACCTGCGCAAGATCTCCGGCACCATTCAGAACGACATTCTTAAAGAATACGCCGCGCGCGGCACCTTCATCTACCCCCCGCAGCCGTCCATGCGGCTCATTACCGATATATTCGATTATTGCAGCCGCGAGGTACCCAAATGGAACACCATTTCCATCAGCGGCTACCACATCCGCGAAGCAGGCGCAAACGCCGTACAGGAGCTGGCTTTCACCCTTTCCAACGGTAAAGCCTATCTGAAAGCCGCCCTGGCCGCCGGGCTCGACATCAATGTGTTCGCCAAACGGCTTAGCTTCTTTTTCAACGCGCACAACCACCTGTTTGAAGAAGTAGCCAAGTTCCGCGCGGCGCGCAATATGTGGGCGCACATCACCAAAGAACTGGGCGCCACCGACGCGAAAGCGCAGATGCTCCGTTTTCATACGCAAACCGGCGGCAGCACGCTCACCGCCCAGCAGCCGCAGAACAACATCGTGCGGGTGGCCGTGCAAACGCTCGCCGCCACGCTTGGCGGCACGCAAAGCCTGCATACCAACGGTTTTGACGAAGCCATTTCCCTTCCCACGGAAGCGGCCGCACGCATCGCGCTGCGCACCCAGCAGATCATCGGTTACGAAAGCGGCATCGCCGATACCGTGGACCCGCTGGCCGGCTCCTATTACGTGGAAGCGCTCACAAAAGAAGTGGAAACCCGCGCCTGGGAACTGATCACAAAGATCGACGCGATGGGCGGCTCCGTCAGCGCCATCGAGCAGGGCTTCATACAGGACGAGATCGCGCGCAGCGCCTACCAGTACCAGCAGGAGATCGAGAACGGCGAAAAGATCATCGTGGGCGTGAATAAATTTACCGTAAAGGAAGAACCCGACACCGAAGTGTTCCGGGTAGACGACAGCATCCGCAGGCTGCAATCCGGAAAGCTGCAAAGTCTCCGCAGCCGCCGGGATAACGACAAGGCTACGGCATTGCTCGAAGCCATCGCGGCACGTGCGCGCACATCCGAAAACCTGATGCCGCTCGTGGTGGAAGCGGTGGAGAACTACTGTACGCTTGGCGAGATCGCGGACACGCTGCGGGGCGTATGGGGAGAGTACAGGGGGATTTGATTATCTTGCAGCCAGCTTTATCCATCACCATGAGTAGAATCCATTACCAGCAATGCCCGGT
Source organism: uncultured Chitinophaga sp. (assembly GCA_966250725.1). Taxonomy (GTDB): domain Bacteria; phylum Bacteroidota; class Bacteroidia; order Chitinophagales; family Chitinophagaceae; genus Chitinophaga. Next base: position 7,096 of record CBINIO010000056.1, on the reverse strand, counting down.
TTGCGGTTCGGCAAAGATCGCCGCAACGCTCACGGCAAAGGACTATACCGTATCCAGGGAAAACTTCGACATCTGGGAATGCGCCGCCTGCGGCGGCCGTTTCACACAGGATGTTCCGCCGCTTGAAGACATCGGGCGGTATTACCAGTCGGAAGAATACATTTCACATAGTGAAACCCGCGAAGGGCTCATCAACCGCATGTACCACAGCGTGCGCAAGATCACAATGCGCTCCAAGGAGAACTGGGTAAAAACCGCCTCGGGCGTAAAACAGGGCCGCCTGCTGGACATCGGCAGCGGCACCGGCGCTTTTCTCCACCACATGCAAAAGCTCGGCTGGGAAACCACCGGTCTCGAGCCTGACGCCGGCGCAAGGGAAAACGCCAAAAACCTTTACCAGCTGGACACGCAGCCTATCCACGAACTTTTCACGCTCGCCCCCGCGCAATTCGACTGCATCACCATGTGGCATGTGCTCGAACATGTGCACGACCTTCACGGCTACCTCCGGCAAATACGCACGCTGCTGAAACCCGGCGGCGCGCTGCTGATCGCCGTGCCGAACTATACTTCCACCGACGCGCGCATCTACAGCGCAGACTGGGCCGCGTACGACGTGCCGCGTCATCTTTACCACTTCTCCCCGCGCTCGATGGACATCCTGCTGCAGCGCCACGAGCTGAAGATCGCGCAAAAGCATCCCATGGTGTTCGACGCGTTCTATGTAAGCCTGCTCAGCGAAAAAAACCGCAAAGGCGGCAGCGGCCTGCTGGCCGGCGGCTGGAACGGCCTCCGCTCCTACTGGAAAGCCTGGCGGCATGTGGACAAATGCAGCTCTATTGTGTATGAGATAAAGACGGTGTAGGCCCATATCTTTTGCACCAGGGTAAAAATATTTCAACATAAAAAAAGCCGGTCAAAAAAACTGACCGGCTTTTCCATTACGACGCCTTTCTCAATGGCGCCGATACTTTCGTCCGTTTTTTCTTTGGATGCACCAGCTTCATTTCTTCGATGAGATTTTTCGCGCCGGCGAACTTGTCGACGATAAACAGCACATACCGTATGTCCGTCATAATGTTGCGGCAAATAGCGGGATCGTAATTGATGTCGCTCATGGTGCCTTCCCAGGTGCGGTCGAAGTTGAGACCCACGAGGTTGCCGTACGCGTCCAGCGCCGGACTGCCGGAATTGCCGCCGGTGGTGTGGTTGCTGGCGATGAAGCAGATGGGCATTTTGCCCTTCGCGCCGTACTGGCCGTAATCTTTTTTGGCGTATAGTTCACGCAGCTTTTCCGGCACGTCGAACTCGTAATCGCCCGGCTTGTATTTTTCCATCACGCCGTCCAGCGTGGTGATGAAGTCGTATTGCACGGCGTCGCGCGGCGTGTAGCCGTTCACTTTACCATAGGTGATGCGCAGCGTGCTGTTGGCGTCCGGGTAAAAACGTTTGTCTTTCATCACCTCCATCTGCGCGGCCATGTACCGGCGCTGCAGGCGTACGATGTCCGGCTGCAGCTCGTCGTAAGGTTTGATAACAAAATCGATCTACCCGTTGCGCAGGCCGATCATCAGGCGGGTGGCTGGGTCTTTCCACACGTCGGCGGACACGGTTTTGAACGGGCGATTGAGGAAGGCGGCCAGCTTCTCATAGGAAACGAAGGCCGACTTGCCGTACATTTTTTCGGCCGTCCTTTTGCCGTCTTTGTTCGTCTCCATCCAGACCTGGTAGGCTTCGCCTCCAATCTTGTTAGAAGGCACCTCCTTGAAATAAATATCCAGTAAAGCGGCCGCCACTTCGCGGTCCACATCGTTGTTGTAGTTCTTGTATTTCGCCTGCATGCTGCCGAGATAGGCCTGCTTGAGCGTTTCGTATTGCTCTTCGCCTTTCAGGCGCGTTTCCTGCAGCAGCGAAATGGCGCTGTTGGCAAAGCTCAGCATTTCCACGTTGCGCACCAGCTCGGTGTAATAGTCGCGCGCGATGGTATAGGGCGCCTGTTTTTTATACAGCCCGTTGAGCGAATCGAGCAGACCGCCGTAAGTGCCGCGGTATTCTGCGTTGTTGTTCACCAGCTGCCGGAAACGCGCTTCATAATCCAGTTTGCGTTGGATGCCGTTGGTTTTGCGCACGCCCTGCATCTCGCCGATCCATTTTTTCCATGAATTGGCGATGGACGCCTGTTTGGTGGCGTACTGGATCTTGATCTGCTCGTCCTGGCGCATAAACCCGTCGATCACTTTCAGCGCGGCGTCGCGCATGCTTACGCGGGCCGGGTCCTGCCCTTCCACGATGAGCTTCATCGATTCGGAAGGAATGTATTCGTAAGTGCGGCCGGGGAAACCGAACACCATCGTGAAATCGTTCTCCGCCACGCCGTCCAGCGAAATGGGCAGGAAGTGTTTGGGTTTCAGCGGCACATTGTCTTTGGAATATTCCGCGGGCCGCCCGTCCTTGCCGGCATATACGCGGAACATCGAGAAGTCGCCGGTATGACGCGGCCATACCCAGTTGTCCGTATCGGCGCCGAACTTGCCGATGGAAGACGGCGGCGCGCCGACAAGCCGCACATCTTTATACGTTTCGGTCACGAATAAAAAATACTGGTTGCCTTCAAAAAATGGTTTGACAAGCGTTCCCTGCCAGCTTTCCTTTTTCGCGTTTTCCTGGATGGCGGCCAGGTTGCGGTCGATGGCCGTTTGGCGCTGGACCTCCGTGAGCCCTTCGGTAACGCCCTGCAGCGCCTGTTTCGTCACGTCCTCGATGCGCACGATAAAAGTAACGGCAAGACCGGGATTGGGCAGTTCTTCCTGCATGCTGCGCGCCCAGAAGCCGCGGTCGAGGTAATTATTCTGCAGCGAGGAATGTTTCTGGATGGCGTCGAAGCCGCAGTGGTGGTTGGTGAGCAGCAGGCCTTTGGAAGAGATGATCTCCCCGGTGCAAAAGCCGCCAAAGCTCACGATGGCGTCTTTCAGGCTGCCTTTGTTCACGTTGTAGATATCCGCCGCGGAGATCTTCATCCCCATGCCTTTCATTTCCTTTTCGTTCAGCCTGCCGAGCAATTGCGGCAGCCACATGCCTTCCGTGGCAAATACGGAAAGCCGCGCCAGGGATAAAATGGCGATCAGTGTGCAGGTAATTAGCTTTTGCCTCATAAGATGGATTTGGTGGATCAAAGCGGCAATTTACTGATAACCGGATGATTAAAAATGAGACTGGCAAAAAAAGAGCGTCCCTGCGGCCAATCGTATGCTTCTCCGCGGGCGCCGCCTAAAAGGCAGGCTGGCCCATTCAAACATCACTCCGCGGTTATCGCATAAAAAATGGGCTGACCGGTATTCACGGTCAGCCCAATCTGTTATGTCAATCGTTTGATCTACAGGTGGATCGCTTCGCCGTAAGCCGCTTCGATCGCGTCTTTTACGGATTCGCTCATGGTCGGGTGCGGGTGGATGGAATCGAGCACTTCCATGTAAGTGGTCTCGAGCGTACGGGCCGTCACCGTTTGTACGATGGCCTCGGTCACGTTCATACCGATCATATGGGTGCCCAGCCATTCGCCGTATTTGGCGTCGAAGATCACTTTTACAAAACCTTCGGTGGCGCCTGCGCCCACGGCCTTGCCGGAAGCGCTGAAGGGGAATTTGCCCACTTTCACCTCGTAACCGGCCTCTTTGGCGGCTTTCTCGGTGTAGCCCACGGACGCGATCTCAGGCGTGCAGTACGTACAGCCCGGCACGTTGTTGTAATCGATCGGGTGGGGTTTGTGGTTGTATTTTTTCTCGTTGTAAGCGATGGCTTCCACGCAGACGATGGCTTCTTTGGACGCTACGTGCGCCAGGGCCTGGCCCGGCACCATATCGCCGATGGCGTAAATGCCCGGTACGTTGGTGGCGTAGAAGGGATCCACGGTAACTTTGCCTTTGTCGGTCTTTACGCCGAGCGTTTCGAGGCCGAGGCCTTCGATGTTGGCGGAAATACCTACGGCGCTCAGCACCACGTCCGCTTCGAGGGTCACTTCGCCGGTGGCGGTCTTCACTTTCGCCTTCACGCCGTTCTTGGCGCTTTCAACGGCTTCCACGCTGGCGTTGGTCATTACCTCGATGCCTTTTTTCTTGTAGATCTTTTCCAGCTCTTTGGAGATATCTTCGTCTTCCACCGGCACGATGCGCGGCATGAACTCAACGATGGTCACTTTGGTGCCGAGGGCGGCGTAGAAATAGGCGAATTCAACGCCGATGGCGCCGGAGCCTACCACGATCATGCTTTTGGGCTGCGTGGGCAGGTTCATGGCCTGGCGGTAGCCGATCACGTTCTTGCCGTCGATCTTCAGGTTCGGCAGCTCGCGTGCGCGCGCGCCGGTGGCGAGAATGATATGTTTGGCTTCCTGCGTGGAAGTTTTCCCATCCTTATCGGTCACTTCTATCTGGCCTTTCGACTTCAGCTTCGCGGTACCCATGATCACGTCGATCTTGTTCTTCTTCATGAGGAACTGAACGCCTTTGCTCATTTTATCGGCAGCGCCGCGGCTGCGTTTGATCACGGCGGGGAAATCAACCGTAGCTCCCTGAACGGTTACGCCGTAATCCTTGGAATGGTTGATATATTCAACTACCTGTGCGGATTTTAACAATGCCTTGGTAGGGATACAGCCCCAGTTCAGACAGATGCCGCCCAAACTCTCCTTTTCCACGATGGCTGTCTTAAATCCCAGTTGAGAAGCCCGGATAGCCGCCACGTATCCACCGGGGCCGCTACCAATTACGATTACGTCGTATGCCATAATGCTTGATTTTTAAAATAAAACTTGGCAAATGTAGCAAAAAAATGCAAAGTTATGTTAGTTGCGGCCGATAGATGACATTCGGCGGAGACTCGCCGCTGTTAAAGAAAAACGGCCCCCTTCGCGGGAGCCGTTCCTATACTGTTGAAAAGGTTTCTGTTAGCGGAGGTCCACCACTTCCACACCGGGATATTTTTTGGCGTCGAAGGTGAACAGGTCGTCGGTCACCGCGCCGTTGGGCTTGAAGCTGGTGATCTCGTAAGTGTAGCGGTTGCCGTTCTTCTCAAACACCCGCATGCGGGCGAGCGTCTGGTTCTTTTTGTCCACGTCCACCAGCACTTTGAAGAAGTTCTTGGATTTATCCGTCGGCGTCAGCTCGATGTTCTGCAATACCTTGCCTTTCTCGGTGCTTTCACCGGTGAGGCGGTACAGGAAGTCCTTATCGTAGAAGTTGGTGAAGATCTTCGCGGGCGTCATGCTGGTGTTGCTGTGGTCCACGTTGCTGACGGTCACCTCGTTGATGTCTTTGGCGTAGGTCCAGGAGGTGGTGTTGTCGCTGATGATCTCCTGCCCGTCCATCACTACTTTATATTTCGGGCCTTTTACGTATACGGAGCCTTTTTTGGTGTCGTGCACGCTGTTATTGGCGCCTTCTATCTTCAATACGAAATTGGCGATAACAGATTTGAGGGATTTGAATTTTTTGCTCACACCGTCCAGCACTACCTTGGCTTTCGGATCGTTTTTGCCGAGGGAGCTGCTTTGGGCGGCGGCGCCGAATGTCATCCCGCAAATAATCAGACCTGTTAATACCGTTTTCTTCATCGTCATAAGTTTAAAATGTTCTGGTTGTAGGGAATTAGACCAAATCTTATGCCGGTAAGTTTATACCGCCATGTTAAAGAAATGCAAAATTCGCATTTTTCCGCCAAAAGCGGAAGCCTGCGGCAAGGTTGGCGCAAATTATAACATACTGTTAAGGATTTCTTCGAGATCGGCCTCTGTTTTCACATTTACGTCGCGGGCCTTGCTGCCCATGTTGGGGCCTACGATCCCGGCGGCTTCCAGCTGGTCCATCAGGCGGCCGGCGCGGTTGTAGCCCAGCTTCATCCTGCGCTGCAGCAGCGAGGTGGAGCCCTGCTGGTTCTGCACGATCACGCGGGCGGCCTCTTCAAAAAGCGGGTCACGGTCGGCCAGCGAAAAATCTTTGCCTTCCATGTCCTTCTCGTCGATGTACTCGGGCAGCAGGAACGCGTCCGGATAACCGCGCTGCCCGCCGATAAACTCGGCCACGCTTTCCACTTCGGGCGTGTCCACGAACGCGCACTGGAGGCGCACCAGCTCGCCGTTGAAGGATATGAGCATGTCGCCCTGGCCGATCAGCTGCTCGGCGCCGCCGATGTCGAGGATCGTGCGGGAATCTATCTTGGAAGAAACTTTAAACGCGATACGGGCCGGGAAGTTGGCCTTGATGGTGCCCGTGATGATGTTCACCGACGGGCGCTGCGTGGCGATAATAAGGTGGATGCCCACGGCGCGGGCCAGCTGGGCCAGGCGCGCGATCGGCATTTCCACTTCCTTGCCCGCCGTCATGATGAGGTCGGCGAACTCGTCGATCACCAGCACGATGAACGGCAGGTAGCGGTGGCCTTTCTGCGGGTTGAGCCTGCGCTGGGTGAACTTGCCGTTGTATTCGCGGATGTTGCGGGTGCCGGCTTCTTTCAGCAGGTCGTACCGCAGGTCCATTTCGATACACAGGGCGTTGAGCGTATGCACCACTTTTTTGGTGTCGGTGATGATCGCATCTTCTTCTCCGGGCAGTTTGGCGAGGAAGTGTTTTTCGATCAGCTTGTACAGCGACAGCTCCACTTTTTTCGGGTCCACCAGCACGAACTTCAGCTGCGACGGATGTTTTTTATACAGCAGCGACACCAGCAGGGTGTTGATGCCCACCGACTTACCCTGACCGGTAGCGCCCGCCATCAGCAGGTGGGGCATTTTGGCGAGGTCGGCGATAAAGTTCTCGTTGTCGATCTTTTTACCGATGGCGATGGGCAGGTCCATCTGGCTGTGCTGGAATTTATCGGAGGCCAGCATATTGCGCAGCGATACGATCGTTTTTTTCACGTTCGGCACTTCGATACCGATGGTGCCGCGGCCGGGAATGGGCGCAATGATGCGGATGCCCAGCGCCGAAAGGCTGAGGGCGATATCGTCTTCCAGGTTCTTGATCCGCGAAATGCGCACGCCCGCCGCCGGCACGATCTCGTACAGGGTAACGGTAGGGCCTACGGTGGCGCTGATCTTCTGGATGGA
>CBINIO010000055.1:0-13393 GCA_966250725.1 uncultured Chitinophaga sp. | reverse complement strand
GGCTGCGCGGCGTGCTGGAGCCGCAGCTCGAGCAGCAGGGGCTCGCGGGGCTCTTCCGCGAGGTCGGGGCGGGCCATGGGGCCGGTATCCGTATCGGGGAAGAAAGGGTCGCCCTGTTTGAGGGAGGTGATGATGGATTGTACCTGCTGCGTAAAGTCTTCCACGATACTTTTTTCCACGATCCATCTTTTGGCGGCGATGCAGCTTTGGCCGGCGTTCTGCATGCGGGCTTTCACGGCCGTTTGGGCGGCTTCGGCGAGGTTGGCGTCTTTCAGCACGATGAACGGGTCGCTGCCGCCCAGCTCCAGCACCGTCTTTTTGATGTATTTACCGGCCAGCGCGGCTACGCTCATGCCCGCGGGCGTGCTGCCCGTGAGCGTAACGCCCTGCACACGGCTGTCCGCGATCAACGGCTCCATTTCTTTTGAAGACACCAGCACCGTCTGGAACGCGCCTTCGGGGAAACCCGCTTCCCGGAACAGCTTTTCGATTGCAAGCCCGCAGCCGCTTACATTGCTGGCATGCTTCAGCATGGCGGCGTTGCCTGCGAGCAGGTTCGGTATGGCAAAGCGGAACACCTGCCAGTACGGGAAGTTCCAGGGCATGATAGCCAGTATGATGCCTTTCGGCTCAAACGCCGCGTAACTTTTTTTCGCATCCGACGCGATCAGCCGGGGCTGCAGCAGCGGCGCGATGTTGGCGGCATAATATTCGGCGGTGGCCGCGCATTTCAGCACTTCGGCCTTTGCTTCTTTTAAGGTTTTCCCCATTTCTTTTGAAATAAGGGCAGCATGTTCCGTCACGTTTTCTTTCAGCAAAGCGGCGGCGCGCAGCATCAGCTCGCAGCGGTGTTGCAGGCCGTCCTGCCGCAGGGCCGCAAAAGCTTTCCAGCCGTCCTTCATTTTTTGCTCGATCTCTTCCCGCGTGTGCGCGGGGTATTCGGCGATGGTTTCCTGCGTGTAGGGGTATATGCTTTTGAACGTCATATAATAAAGTTAAGGAATTTTGCCCGTGGGGTCACTTGCAGCAAAACCGTTAACTTTGCAGCCGGAAATTACGGGAAACATGTCTTTAAGCAAGCTGAACATCGCTGTGATGGCCCTTTGCACGGGTCTTATCGTGGCGAACATATATTATTCGCAACCGTTGCTGGTGCTCATCAGCCGGGAATTCAACGTTTCGGAATCCAACGCGGGGCAGGTCACTTTTTTTACACAGATGGGGTATGCACTGGGTTTGCTGTTCTGCGTGCCGCTGGGCGACAAGCTCGAGCGCCGCGGGCAGATACTCGTGATGACCGCCCTGGCCGTTGCCGCGCTGATTGCGGCCGCATTGTCCGTCAACATCGGCATGCTGAAGGCCACGGGTTTCGTGATCGGCTTCACCTCCATTGTGCCTCAGCTGATATTGCCGCTGGCGGCGGCTTTGGCGGAGCCGCAGAAACGAGGCAAGGTGATCGGCGTGATCATGAGCGGGCTGCTGATCGGCATTTTGCTGTCACGCACGGTGAGCGGCGTTATCGGCGAACATTTCGGCTGGCGCGCGATGTTCTGGATCGCGGGCGCATTGTCGTTCCTGATGATGGCGATCATGGTCTTTTCTTTCCCGAAAAGCAGGCCCTCGTTCGCCGGCAGCTATGGCGCGCTGATGCGTTCGCTGCTGACGCTGGCGAAAGAGCAGCCGCTGCTGCGCGAAGCCTCCGCGATCAACGCCTGCGTATTCGCCGTTTTCGGCCTGTTCTGGACTACTTCGGTATTTCTGTTAGCCAACCCTCCTTATAATTTTGGAAGCGATATTATCGGGCTAATGGGTCTTGCCGCGGCCGCCGGTGCTTTGGGCGCGCCGCTGGTCGGGCGTATTGCGGACAAGAAGAACCCGCGCATCGCCATCGGTTTCGGTCTTGCTTTGATCCTGCTGGGTTTTATCATCTTCTGGTTCCTCCGCAATTCCCTCATCGGCATCATCGCGGGCATCGTGCTGCTGGACCTCGGTTTGCAAGGCGTGCACGTTTCCAACCAAACCCGCATTTACGCCCTCCTGCCCGAAGCGCGCAACCGGATGAACACTGTATTCATGACGATCAGCTTTGTGGGTACTTCGCTGGGTTCCGGCATAGGGCTCTGGGTGTGGGATATCGGGAAGTGGGCCGGGGTTTGTACCGGTGCGGTGGGGCTTATTGCGGTGGCGATATTGATCTATTGGGGGACGTATAAGAAGACGGCCTGACGCTAGTTGATCGGGTTTGCAGGGGGCGGCATAGTTCCATTTTTCCGCATTAGCGTTTTTACCTTCATCTTCCAGCTGATCCTTGCGGATACCCAGCTTTTACTGTGAGGCATAATGAACAGGCATCTGCACTCCTCGCTGCCAAATCTGTCCAGTTTGATTTTCAGCGTTTCTATCAGCTCCTGCAGATCAATTTCGTTGCTCAGCAGGTCCAGATCATAAATATCTTTCTTTGCCTTCCGGTTACTTGCGCTCATTAATTTCAGCAGCGCTATATCTTTCATGGAAAGCATCCGCACCCCGTCGTTCACTTCTAAAGGGTCTAAAACCTGAATATTCTGGATAACCTCTACTTTGATTTTTATATCGCCCTTCGAAACAAGGGCTTTCAGAAAACAAAACTGCTCGCCGTTCTCCGGGTCCAGAATTTCACAGAAGATCAATGCCGCTCCATACCGGTTTTCCAGTTCGCGAGTCATTTGTTCCAGTCCGCGCATCCCGACAACGGAATTGGAGAAAAGGTCAATATCTATGGATCGCCGGTGATTGAACCGAAGCGCCAGGTTGGTGCCACCGGCCAGTGCAAAATTGGCAAAAGACGGTAAAGCCTGGATCTCCCTAATTGTTTCCAGCACCTCGGGCGAGACTGCCTTGTCGGGTTGTTTGTCCGGCATCTTTATTTTCGGGAATAACGGTGAAAGAGGGGGAGATGATATCGGGTTGCCACCATCTCACAAACACGATTGCTGATTCTCTCGCGGGTAGCTTTCAGGGTCCTTACAATTTCATCACTGCTGTAGAGCCGTTCCAGTTTGGCAATGTCCTCGTCGAATGACTTTTCGTTTGTTAAATACAAGGCCCTTGGAATAATCAGGTGCTGATCTTTCTCAGCGTCCAGCTTTTCCAGCCTTACATCCCAAAACAAATACTTTGGGAAAAGTAACGATATGTCTACAGCCTTATTCACCCTGTAAAGGTACGGATTTTTCAGTGTAAGCCCTGCCAGCCCCGAGTACAAAAAAAATGGGCTAACCACCGGTCAGCCCATTTTCCAAATATCTCAATGCCGTTATTCCGGCACTCTCGTAATCTTCAGCATATTCGTCGGCAGATGCTGTTTAACAGGCGTGCTGCCGGTGTTCACCACCACGTCGTTCGTCTTCACAAAACCTCTTTCCTTCAGGATGTTGATCTGGTCGGAGATGATGTCGTCCAGGCTCTCTTCTTCGCCGTAGTAAAAGGCGCGTACGCCCCAGCTTAGGCTCAGCTGGTTCACCAGCGTTTTTTCTTTCGTGAAGATGAACAGCGGCGACTTCGGACGGTAGCTGCTCAGCATGAAGCCGGTGTAACCGCTCTGCGTCATCCCGATCAGCGCGTCGGACTCCAGGTCTTCCGCGATCTTGCACGCATTGTAGCAAAGCGCGTCGCTCAGGAAGGTGGGGGAGTGGCGGTGGGGGATCAGGTTGCGGTTGTAGATGATGCTTTCCTTTTCCACTTCGCCGATGATCTTGCGCATGGTCTGTATCACGAGCGTGGGATGGTTGCCGGTGGCGGTCTCGCCGCTCAGCATCACCGCGTCCGCGCCTTCCAGCACGGCGTTCGCCACGTCGGTGATCTCGCTGCGGTTCGGGCGGGTGCGGTCTATCATGGATTCCATCATCTGCGTGGCCACGATCACGGGTTTCGCGCGGTGGATACATTTGCGGATAATGTCTTTCTGGATCATGGGTATCTGCTCTACCGGCAGCTCCACACCGAGGTCGCCGCGGGCGATCATCACGCCGTCGCTTTCCCAGATGATCTCTTTGAGGTTCTGGATCGCTTCGGGTTTCTCGATCTTGGAAATGATCTTCATCTTGGAATTGCGCTCTTTCAGGCGTTTACGCAGCAGGCCGAGGTCTTTTACGTTGCGCACGAATGAAAGCGCCACCCAGTCGCATTCCTGGTCGATGATAAATTCCAGGTCCTCTTCGTCCTTTACCGTCAGCGCCGGCAGCGACACTTTGGTATCGGGAAGGTTGAAGCCTTTTTTGGAAGACAGCACGCCGCCCAGCAGTACTTCCGCCTTGATGAGGTGGTCGGGCGTGATCTCTTTTACCACGGTTTCGATCTTGCCGTCGTCCAGCAGGATCTTCTGGCCGGGGCGCACGTCTTTGTGCAGGTCATGGTAAGACACATAGATCTTTTCCATGGTGCCCACGCATTTTTCGGTGGTAAAGGTGAGGATGTCCCCGGTTTTCAGCGGGAGGGCGTTGTTCTCTATTTCGCCCACGCGCAGTTTGGGGCCTTGAAGGTCCGCCAGGATGGCGATATTGTAAGGCTCCGTATTATTTATCTGGCGGATGTATCCGATGATCCGCAGTTTGTCTTCATGGCTGCCATGGGAAAAGTTCAGGCGGAATACGTTCACCCCGGCCCTCACGAGTTCCAATAACTTCTCATAGGTATCAGAAGCAGGCCCGACCGTGGCTACGATCTTCGTTTTCTGCTTTGCATGCGCCGCTCCGGCATCGTTGTCCATTTCCTTGTGATAGTATTTGGACAGATCTTTTGTACTCATAGACGTTTATTTAACTCGCAAGAATTTTGACGATCTTAAACCATTCCGGGTCGATTTTTTGTTTGGCTTTTACGGCCTTGTCGAGCGGAGTATACTGTATTTTATTATTCACAATACCGATCATGACGTTGGAAGTGCCGGTCATGAGCGCGTCTACCGCGGCATAACCCATCCTGCTTGCCAGCAGCCTGTCCATCGTGGTGGGCGTGCCGCCGCGCTGGATGTGTCCGAGAATGCAGACGCGCGTGTCCAGCTGGGGCATCCTTTCCTTTACGTGGCGGGCTACTTCGTTGGCCCCGCCGAATTCGTCGCCTTCGGCCACCACGATGAGGTTCACCATTTTCTGGCGGCGCTCGTTGGCCTGCAGGTCGTCGATCACATCGTCGATATTGGTTTTGCGCTCGGGGATAAGGATATGCTCCGCACCGGTGGCGATGCCGCTGTGCAGACCGATATACCCCGCGTCGCGGCCCATTACTTCAATGATGAAAAGGCGGTCGTGCGCATCGGCGGTATCGCGGATCTTGTCGATCGCTTCCACGGCGGTGTTCACGGCGGTGTCGAACCCGATCGTGAAATCGGTGCCCGCAATGTCTTTATCTATAGTGCCCGGCAAACCAATGCAGGGAATATCAAATTCCTGGCTGAATTTCTGCGCGCCTTTAAAAGAACCGTCGCCGCCGATCACCACCAATCCGTCGATCCCGAATTTCTTCAGGTTCTCATAAGCCTTTTTCCTGCCGTCAGCTTCGTAAAATTCCTTGCAGCGCGCCGTTTTCAGCACCGTGCCGCCGCGCTGGATAATGTTGGCGACAGATTTGGATTCCATAGGAAAGATCTCTCCGGTCAACATCCCCTTATAGCCATACATCACGCCGAACACATTCAGATGATGGTAAATTCCCGTTCTTACTACGGCCCTGATGGCCGCGTTCATCCCCGGGGCATCGCCCCCGGAAGTAAGAACTGCGATGTTGTTCACTTTTTTCATATAAATTGCCTAATAACCGCCCGTTAAAAGGGCGCACAAAATTAACATTTTTAAATAGTTTCCTATCATTATTCGATGAATTAACCTAAATTTTTAATTTTAATCAAATAAATGCCCAACTTTTTTCAAAATATATATGTATGACAAAATTAAACCATAAGCAGGTGGCAATGGGTGTTTTGATGACTTTAACTACAGGAACGCTGGACGCGCAGCAGGCACAGATCACATATCCCGTTACCCGCAAAGTGGATACAGTGGACGATTACCATGGAAAAAAAATTGCAGACCCTTACCGCTGGCTCGAAGACGATCACAGCGCCGATACAAAACAATGGGTGGACGCGCAAAACGCCGTTACGCAAAATTATCTCGCTTCCATTCCTTTCCGCCCGCAGGTGAAACAACGGCTGGAGGAGCTCTGGAACTATCCCCGCTACGGCACGCCTTTCCGCGAAGGAAAATATTATTATTTCTATAAGAACGACGGTCTGCAGAACCAGGCCGTGCTTTACCGCCAGGAAGGGCTCAACGGCACGCCCGAAGTGTTTATCGATCCGAATAAATTGTCCGCCAAAGGAACGGCCGCGCTCGGCGGGCTCAGCTTTTCGAAAGACGGTAAATATTGCGCTTACCTCGTCGCCAAAGCAGGTTCCGACTGGCAGGAAGCGTTTGTGATGGACGTAGCGTCCAAACAGCTGCTCAGCGATAACCTCGACTGGATCAAATTCTCCGGTCTTTCCTGGAAAGACCACGGTTTTTATTACAGCCGTTACGACGCGCCGGATGAAAAAAGCAAGCTGTCCAAAAAGAACGAGTTCCATAAAGTATATTATCACAAGGTAGGCACTGCGCAGGACCAGGACGAACTGATCTACGTGGATAAAGACCACCCGCTGCGCAACGCCGGCGTGGGGCTTACGGAAGACGAACGTTTTCTTATTCTCAGCACTACCGAAGGCACCAGCGGCAACGAGCTGTATTACCGCGACCTGCACGACGCCTCGCAAACGGATTTTAAGCTGCTCGTCAAAGGGTTTGCCTACGAGCCTTCCGTGATCGAGAACGTGGGCGGCAAGCTGCTGCTGCTCACCAACCACGATGCGCCCAATTACAAGCTGGTGTTGGTGGACCCGAAGAACCCGGCGAAGGAGAACTGGAAAACGATCATCCCCGAACAGAAAGAAGTGCTGCAGGGCGTGGGCACGGCGGGCGGCAAGCTGTTCGCCAGCTACCTGAAAGACGCTTCCACCCGCATCGTGCAATACAGTGTGGACGGTAAGCTGGAAAAGAACATCAACCTGCCCGGTATCGGCTCCGCCGGCGGGTTTGGGGGGAAGAAAGAAGACCAGACGCTGTTCTACACCTTCACTTCCTTCGTTTCACCTCCCACTATTTACAAATACGACATCCCCACCGGCAAATCGGAGGTGTTCCGCAAAACCGAAGTGAAATTCAATCCGGCCGATTACGAAACCAAACAGGTGTTCTTCACCAGCAAGGACGGCACAAGGGTGCCCATTTTCCTGTCTTACAAAAAAGGCATCAGGATGAACGGACAGAACCCGCTGCTGCTCTACGGTTACGGCGGCTTCAACATCCCGATGACGCCGGGTTTCTCCGTGTCCAACCTCTTCTTTATGGAGCAGGGCGGCATTTACGCGGTGGTGAACCTGCGCGGCGGCAGCGAATACGGCGAGGAATGGCATAAGGCAGGTATGCTGGAAAAGAAACAGAACGTGTTCGACGACTTTATCGGCGCGGCCGAATACCTGGTGCGCGAAAAATATACCAGTCCCTCCAAACTCGCCATCCGCGGCGGTTCCAACGGCGGCCTGCTGGTGGGTGCGGCCATGACGCAGCGTCCTGAACTATTCAAGGTGGCTTTGCCCGCCGTTGGCGTGATGGACATGCTCCGTTTCCAGAAATTCACCATCGGCTGGGCCTGGGTAACGGAATACGGCAGCAGCGACAAACCCGAACAGTTCGATTATCTCCTGAAATATTCCCCGCTGCATAACCTGAAAAAAGGCACGGCCTACCCGGCCACACTGGTGACCACGGCCGATCACGACGACCGCGTGGTGCCGGCGCACTCCTTCAAGTTCGCCGCCACGCTGCAGGCGGCGCACGCCGGCGGCAACCCCGTGCTTATACGCGTGGAAACACAGGCGGGCCACGGCGCGGGCAAACCCACGTCCAAGCTCATCGACGAGGCGGCCGACGTATGGTCGTTCACCATGTTTAACCTGGGCATGAATTTCAACACGGTGAATACGGGCGGAAAAATGTAAAGAGAAACATAAACTTTCCCGATAAACGCCGCGTAATACCTTATGTTACGCGGCGTTTTAGTATATTAACATGATGAAAGTTCTAATCACAGGGAGCAATGGTCTCCTGGGACAATACCTGGTACAAAGACTGGCCGGAAACCCGGATTACGACGTGATTGCAACCGGCAGGGGGCCCAACCGCCTGCGGATGAAGGAGGGGTATACTTACGAATCCGTGAACCTGGCGGACGAAGCGGCCGTAAAAGGCCTGGTGGACCGCCACAAGCCCGACGCCATCGTACACGCCGCCGCCATGACGCAGGCGGACGATTGTGAACGCAACAAAGATTCCTGCTGGATGGCGAACGTGACCGCCACCCGCTCCCTGCTGCAGGGCGCGGAAAAAGCCGGTTCCTTTTTTCTTTTCGTCAGCACCGATTTTGTGTTCGACGGTCTTGCCGGCCCGTACCGGGAAGACGACCCCGTGAACCCCGTGAATTATTACGGCGCCAGCAAAGCCGCCGCGGAAAGGATCGTGAAGCAGGCGAAGATCCCCTGGGCCATCGCGCGCACCGTGCTGGTATACGGCGTGGCGGACGATCCGCGTCGCAGCAACATCATCAGCTGGGTGAAATCGAACCTCGAGCAAAAGAAAAAGATCAAGGTGGTGGTGGACCAGTGGCGTACGCCCACGCTCGCGCAGGACCTTGCGGAAGGCTGCAAGCTGATCGTTGACAAAAAAGCCGAAGGCGTATTTCATATTTCCGGGAAGGACATGCTCACCCCGTTCGATATGGCGGAAAAGGTAGCGGACTACCTGGAGCTTGATAAAAAATACTTTGAGAAAGTGGACGCGTCCAGCTTCCGGCAACCGGCGCAGCGCCCGGCCAAAACCGGCTTCGTGATCGAGAAGGCGGAGAAGGAGCTGGGATTTGCGCCGCATAGTTTTGAGGACGGGTTGAAGATCGTGGTGGAGCAGATCAAGGGGAAGTAAGGCGCAGCACGTAGTTTGTTAAAGGGCTTTTGCGCGCGAAGTGATTCGCCGCCTGCGCGATGAAGGTGATGCGGATAGTCGTTCTGGAAGGATGTTTTAGCGGCGCACATGTGGTACACATAGCGGATAGCTGCCTAGGAAGTGCGTTTTAGCCTTGCACATGTGGCACACATAGGAAGCGCGTTTCAGATATATTGAATTACGCCCGCCAGGGCGCTCAATAAAAAGGGCCGGCAACTTTTCAGCTGTCAGCCCTTCGCATTTTTATCAAAAAAGAAGATCAGTAAGCAATAGACACCGGCATCTTGAATTTCCCAGCCACCGAATCCTTCGCCGCGGCGGTATCTGCCGGCAGCCCGCGGAAAGGCACAGCCAGACTGAATTCCGTCGAATCTTTCGGCACGAACAACACCACTTCAGAATGTCCCCATCCGTGCCTTTTGGAAAGGTTCTTCTCTGCGGATTCCAGCGTTTTGAAGGTTTGGAACACGACGAAATAATCAATGCTGTCGTTTACCGGCGCTACAGGCTCAGTCACTGCGGGAATGGAATCCTGCACGGGCGGCGTGGCAACGGTTTCCGCCGGCTCGTTCGCGGCGGGCGCGGGCGGCATGATCTGGTCTTTGTAGATCCATGCGGCGGCGCCTGCGCCGATCAGCAGCAGCGGCAGTACTACCCACCACCACCTGAAGCGGCCGCGCGATTCGTTGTCGTCCAGCACGGCTTCGGTATATTCCACGATCTCCTGGTTCACCACTTCGGTAGTGCCTTGCAGCACTTTAGGCGCAGCGTCGGCGCGCAGCACGGGCGCCAGTTCCAGCGCCTGCCATGCGTCCGGCAGCTCCTGCGCGGTAAACCGTACCTCGCCCAGCGGGTCCAGGCGCAGCGTGCCGATGTTCGGCAGGTCTATCGGCTGGCCGGACTGAAGCAGCTCGCGGAATTCCTGGAGATATTTTTCCAGCTTCAGGCTGGCTACAGATTCGATCAGGTTCTCTTTCTGGGAGATCCAGTGAAGGCAGGAGCCATCGTCTTCCCAGCGGGTCTCAAAGCTCACCTGCTGGCGGGGCGGCGTCAGCACCTGGTCCACCACCGAAAAATGCGCCGGGATGTGCTGGATGGTGAACGTGCCCACCTGCGGCAGCGAGCAGGTCTGCTGTTTGAAGAGCACTTCTGTGATATATTGCTGTAGCATTACGGCCGGGTCAATTTTGAGTGCAAGTTTACGCAATTAAAACTTAACCATGATACCTCCCACTACATTCAGCCCGTAACTCTCGTACCCGTACCAGCGCTGGTACTTGTAACTGAGAAGGTTATTGGCGTTCGCCCAGAGGTTGAAGTTTTTGCCGATGTTGAATACCGCGCCCACGTTCAGGTCCTGCGCAGGCTTGGTTTTCCCGAAGTCGCCGTTGTGCAGCACGTAATAGCTGCCGCTCAGGGTGTAGAGGTTGGCGTTCAGGTGGAATTTTTTGCCGAAGGAGTACTGGGCGAACAGGCTGGCTTTGAAAGGCAGCATGTGCCAGGGTTTCAGCTCGGTCTGCTGCTTGTTCCAGTTATACCAGTCCACGCTTACGCGCGCCTGGAACTTCTCTTCCTGTATATACCCCACTTCCGCATGCAGCTGGAAGGCTTTCAGCTCTTCTTCGTTGCGGATGTCGAATTTTTTACCGTCGGTGGTGTCGTTCACGAACAGCGGCAGGTTGTGCCAGGTGATGGCGCCGAACTTGGTGTTGTAGGTGAAGTGGTTGCCCAGCGTACCTTTGATGCCCGTGTATTTTTCTTCCACGCGGGTGTTGAGGATGCCGTCGGGGTAGGTGTTGATGAACGGGTTTTTGTTCGCCAGGTTGCGGAAATTGTTTTTATCGATGTAGGAGATCCAGCCGCTGCTGAGGATGAGCTTTTTGCGGATCAGGTGCGATTCGTTCACGATGTCGGGCAGCAGGTAGAACTTGCCGTTGCTCCAGGTAGGGTTGGCGCCGGCATGCAGCATGAACCCTGGCTTGGTAACTTCCACCGCGGGATGCACCGCCGCCACGTTGTTGTTGATCTGCTCGTTGTTGTCTTCCTTGAACGTGCTGAGATCGGCCAGCCCTTCCACCTTGAACCAGATGTCTTCAAACAGCTGCTTGCGGATGGGCGCTTTCAGCACGAAAGTGTTTTCCATTCTTTTATACGAATCCCCGAACACCACCAGCTCGGCCTTCGGGCTGAACTGGAACGCCCAGTCGTTCTGCGGCCGGTTCTTCAAACCCACTTTGGCGATCACTTCGTTGAACGCCTGGTTCACGTCGGACTTTTCGAATTCGTACATGGAATGGTCGTACCCGTAATAATGCACCTGGTTGCGGTTGTAACCAAGGCTGCCGTTGATCTCGAACAGGGGCGAGAAGTAAGTGCCGGACGCCAGCACGTTCGCGACGGCATAGTCCTGGTTCTCGATATCGCCTTTGGACGAGGTGTAGTTAAAGAACAGGCCGAAGTTGTATTTGTCCTGCCGGCCGCTGCCAAACCCTGCCTGGATGAGCGGGGTGGAATAGTTGCCGTAGCCGAGCTTCACGAAATTGTTCTGCAGGTGCAGCGCGGAAGTGTCCCTCCCCAGTGCCAGCGGCCTGATGGGCACGGGCTGGTACATGAAATAGAGGTTCAGCGCGGGCACCTGGTAGCCGAGCCGCGGGCGGGCGGTGTCCTGCGCGGGCAGCGAGGCGGTGAGGTTCAGCTTGGCCGCGTCGCGCAGCTTTGGCTGGTATTTGCTGATGATGTCTATCGTTTCCTGCTGCAGGGTGTCTTTCTGCGCGAAAGCGCCGAGCGGCAGAGCGAGTAAACCAAGAATATACTGGATCTTCATGTTTGTCGTCATTTAATTTTTGAACCTGCTTTTTCTTCTGCCTCCACTTTTTCGAGCTTCTCTTTGGCTTCGGCTTTCAGCTCAGGTATCGGGCAGTTTTCCGCGATGCTCTGGAAGGTGGCCTTGGCGTTGAAATAATCTTTCTGGCGGTGATACACATCACCCAGCAGGATGTACGCTTTCGCGGTCCAGGTTTCGTATGAAGAAGTGTTTTTGATCACGTCGAAGCCGGCTTTTTCGGCGGCGGTCAGATCGTTTTTGTCGAGATAACATTTGGCGATGTTGTACCGCGCTTCGGCGCCTATTTCCGATTTGGTAAGACCGGTCACGATCCTGAACTCCTCGATGGCCTGGTCGTACTGCTGCTTTTCCTGCTGCGCCTTGCCGAGGTAGAAGTGGCCGATGATCTGGTCGTCCGTGCTGATATTGGTGGCGGAGAGCAATTGTTCTGCCGACTGGCTTACTTCGTCCCAGTGCAGCAATTGGTAATGACTGCGGAGCAGGCCGCGCATAGCCGCCATGGTATTGTCTTTGGTGGTGGCAAGACTTTGCAGCTGCTGGTAATAGCCGAGCGCCTTTTCATAATCCTTCACCTGGTAGTAGTTCAGGTAAGCGGCCTGCAGCGCGGCCCTTTCTGCAAACGGGCTGGCGCCTTTGGCAAGCACGAACTCGTATGCGGGCAACGCGGCGGCGTAGTCTTTTTTGTTGTAAAGACATTCGGCTTTATAGAAGTTGGCCTGCAAGGCGAACTGCCCGTTGGGATAACGCTGCAGGTAATTGTCGAAAGCGGTGATGGCCGCGGCATAATCACCGCTGCTGAAGCGCGTTTCGGCGGCGGCGTAGCTCAGCGAATCTTCCGCGGTGGCGGAAACGGAGCGGCCGGTGGATTTCAGCAGGGCGAGATAATCGTCCGTTTTGCCCTGGTCCACGTAAATGGTGCGGATATTCTGCAAAGCGGTATTGGCTTCGTTGGACGCGGGGAATTTCTCCACCACCTGTTTGAAATAATCCACCGCGGTGCTTCCCTGCCCGGTGTTGAAATAGGCGAGCCCCAGCTTCAGCAATGCTTTCGGGGCGTTGGGCCCTTCGGGCTGTTTTTGCAGGCTGTTCTTGAGGTGGGGGATGGCGTCCGTGAACCGTTCGTCGCTCAGGTAAGTGTCCGCGATCTCCATTTCGGCGTCGTTGTTGAAATTGGAGCCGGGATATTTAACGGCGAGCTGTTTGAGGAGGTTCAGCTTTTCGCTGTGTTTGCCCTGTATGCCGAGGATGATGCTTTTCTGGTAAGTGGCGTAATCCGCGCCGGCGTCGTTGTTGGCGATGATGCGGTCGTACAGCGCGTTGGCCTCGGTGAAGTTGCGCAGCATGTAATGGCAGTCCGCCGCGCGGAGCAATGCGTCCGTGTTGATGCGTCCCGCGTTGGGGCCGCTGGCGCGCTGGGCCGCTTCAAAATAGGGGAGCGCGTCCGCGTACTGTTCTTTTTTGAGCAGGCTGTAACCCATGT
>CBINIO010000054.1:0-13427 GCA_966250725.1 uncultured Chitinophaga sp. | reverse complement strand
TTTACCTGCTCGCCACCTGGCTGTTCCTCACCGACCGCACCGAACTGATACTCGACCTGCCGGTGATCGGCTTTCACCTGCCGGTGATCACCGATTACAAAGTATGGGGCGCCCTGATCGCCAATGTGCTGTTTTTTATCACCGGCTGGCTGCTGCTGCAGCGCACGTTCAAAAAAATGCTGATCCAGGGCAGGAAAATATGGGCCACCACCGTCATCTACGTGCTGGTAGCCATGCTGATCCCGCTTTTCAGCGGCCACTTCAGCCCCAATTACTGGGTGCTGGCGGTGCTGCCGGTATCGCTGTTTGCCGGGAACGTGTTCTGGACGATCACTAACAACACGATAGCGAATGTGATACATGTAATAGTTCTGGTGTATATGATACTCATGCAGTACTTTTCCCACTAGGCCTATGGTGTTAGCGGAATCATAAATCTATGAGCGGTTATGGTATTTCCGCTAATGCGCTGTAATTTTGTTCTTTTCCAGATAAAATAACGGGGATTTTGGAATAGGTCCCTACAAATCAATACGACAAATGAAATTCGGAGTTGTTACTTTCCCCGGTTCGAATTGTGACCAGGACATGATAGACGCGCTGCGCAACGACCTGAACCAGGACGTGATCAATCTTTGGCATAAGGACAAGGACCTGAGCATGTTTTCCACCGAAGACTGCATCCTGCTGCCGGGCGGTTTTTCTTACGGGGATTACCTGCGCTGCGGCGCCATCGCCAAGTTCAGCCCCATGATGCAGAGCGTGGTGGAGTTCGCCAACAAAGGCGGCCGCGTGATCGGCGTGTGCAACGGCTTCCAGATATTGTGCGAAGCGGGCCTGCTGCCCGGCGCGCTGCTGAAGAACCAGAACCAGCAGTTCGTGTGCAGGAACATCTTCATGAAAAGCGAAAATAACCATACGTCCGTTACCAAAGACGTGACCGGCCGCCCGCTGATGATCCCCGTGGCGCACGGCGAAGGCAGGTATTACGCGGACGATGCCACGCTCGACAAACTTTTTGCCAATAACCAGGTACTTTTCCGTTATTGCGACGAGTTTGGCAACATTGTTGATTCTGCTAACCCGAACGGCGCTACCAGGAACATCGCCGGCATCTGCAACGAGGGGAGGAACGTGTTCGGAATGATGCCGCACCCCGAAAGGGCCACCAGCGACGCGCTGGGCAACCGGGACGGGCAGCTGATCTTCCAGAGCCTTATCAATAACAACTAGGAGAATAAAACCACCACACACCAACACAACCAACCAGAAAAAAAAGAAACTATGAAGAAATTATTAGTTGCATTATGCCTTTTCGCGCTGCCCGTGCTGGCCGTAGCGCAGGATTTGGACCCGGTAAAATGGCAGTTCACCACAAAGAAAGTAAACGCCAACACTTATGAAGTAGTAGCCACCGCCACCATCGAACGCGGATGGCACCTGTACGCACAGGAAGCCGGCGAAGGCCCGATCCCCACTTCTTTTAAATTCACCAAAAACCCGCTGGTGACCCCGCAGGGTAAAGTGACGGAAGTAGGCAAGCTGAAAAAAGCATTTGACAAGAACTTCGATTCCGAACTGAAATACTACGAAAACTCCGTGTCTTTCGTACAAAAAGTGACCGTAAAAGGTAAAGCGGCTACCAAGCTGAAAGGCTCGGTGGAATTTATGGTGTGCGACGATCACCAGTGCCTGCCGCCTACGGAAGTTGCTTTTTCCTATAACCTGGGAGGAAAATAATCATCACGTTCTTTCAGCATAACAGGAACGAGTTCTTTCGCCCGAAAGAGCTCGTTTTTGCTTTTATCTTTAATTCAATCTGTTAAGTCTATCATATATATGAAGAATCTTTTAACGTTGATGGCCGCACTGTTCCTGCTCGCCCGGCCAATGGCGCAGGCGCAGGACGCGGAAGCCGTCCCTAAACATGTGAAATGGGAATTTAAAGCGGAGAAAAAAGGGGAGAAGGAATTTGTGCTGCATTTTACCGGCAAGATCGACGCAGGCTGGAAGATCATGTCCGTGGCCATGGGCGATGACGAGGTGAACACGCGCATCGTGTTCGACAGCCTGGCCGCTACCCGCGCAAAGATCGTATCGCTTGCGGAAAGCACGCCGCCGCAGACGGGTATGGATTCCCTGCTGGAAATGGAAGTGAAATACCATTTGAATGAAGTGGAGATACTCGCTACCGTGCAGTTCGTGGACTCCGTGAAAGACCTCCGCGGCATGGTGAGCGCATATGTCGCCAATTCCGCCGAAATATTCCAGGAAGACGGGCTGTTCACCTTTTCCGCAGACGCCGCCGGCAATCTCACCGGCGAGCAGGGCGGTCTGAAGGCCAATGCCGATGCGGCCGCCGGCCTCAAACGCGCTTCCATCGACCTGAAAAACCCGGTGATGCCTGTAGGCGGCATCGGTACGGAAGGGCAAACCAATCCCTGGTTCATTTTCCTGCTGGGCTTCCTCGGCGGCCTCGTGGCGCTCGTTACGCCCTGCGTGTTCCCCATGATCCCGCTTACGGTGTCTTTCTTCACCAAATCCGCGCAGGACAGGAAAACGGGCATCTTCAACGCCACCATGTACGGTTTCTTTATTTTCCTGGTCTATGTGCTGTTCAGCGTGCCGTTCCATATTGCCGGCCTCGCGGAACCCGAGATCTTCAACAATATTTCCACCAACGTTTGGCTGAACCTTATCTTCTTCGCCATCTTCCTCGTGTTCGCGCTGTCGTTCTTCGGCCTGTTCGAGATCACGCTGCCCAGCGGGCTCGCCAGCAAGGCGGATTCCAAGGCGAACAAAGGCACGCTGATCGGCATCTTCTTTATGGCGCTTACGCTGGTGGTGGTGTCTTTCTCCTGCACGGGCCCGATCCTCGGCTCGCTGCTGGCGGGCTCGCTTAACTCCGATGGCGGCGCCTGGCTGCTCACGGCCGGTATGGCGGGCTTCGGCCTTTCGCTGGCATTGCCTTTCGCGCTGTTCGCCATGTTCCCCAACTGGCTGAATTCGCTGCCCAAATCAGGCGGCTGGCTTACTGCGGTGAAAGTGGTGCTGGGCTTCGTGGAGCTGGCGCTGGCGGTGAAATTCCTGTCCAACGCCGACCTGGTGACGCATTGGGGTATCCTGCACAGGGAAACGTTCTTCCTCATATGGATCGTCATCGGCATTCTCATCACCCTGTACCTCACAGGCGTGATCCGCTTCCCGCACGACAGCCCGGTGAAAAAGTTCGGGCCGGTGCGCATCGTGTTCATCGCCGCGTTCGCGCTCTTCACACTGTACTTGATACCCGGCGTTACCAACACCAAATACGCCCGCCTGAAGCTCATGAGCGGCTTTGCGCCCCCGATGAACTACAGCTGGTATGGCAACGACGCCAGCCATAAAGGCGCCGTGGAAGCCAACGTGGTGAACGATTACGAAAAGGCGCTGCAGCTCGCCAAAGCGCAGAACAAACCCATCCTGATCGACTTTACCGGCTGGGCCTGCGTGAACTGCCGCAACATGGAAGAGAACGTGTGGACCGACCCGGAAGTGCACGACCTGATCAAAAACAATTACATCCTCGTTTCGCTTTATACGGACGACCGCAAAAAGCTGCCGGAGGACCAGCAGTTCAAATACGTGTCGCCCGAAGGCAAACCGAAAAACATCGTGACCATCGGCGATAAGTTCGCCACCATGCAAACGGTGAACTTCGTGAACCAGAGCCAGCCGCTCTACGCGCTCATTACGCCGGACGAGCAGCTGCTGACCTTCCCCGTGGCTTACGAGCCGGACATACAGAAGTATGCGGACTGGCTGAAGGCCGGGCTCGAAGGCTGGAAAAAAGTACAAACGAAATAGGATATCCGCATCATAGAAAAGGCCACCTTCGCGGTGGCCTTTTTTGTGTTACCCAGTGAGTATATCCGGAACGGTGGTTCCCGTTTATAATTATTTGCGGCATGGATGCCCGTTATCTTTCATGATCTTTCGCGCTGCATTCGGCATGTTACGGGCCCGTTTAGAACAACGACTGCCCGCAGCCGCGCAGCACTTTGCCGTCCAGCTTCAGCGTAACGGTGTTGGGGCTTTTTTTACCGGCATCGTCCGTGCATACTTTGTCTTCAAAAATGATGTTCAGCGTGTGGCCGTTGGCGGAAGTGCTGAAAAGCGTGGCGTCGTTGTCGCCTTTTTCGGCCTGCGCCGGCGGAAATTCTATTTTCTGCTCGCCGTAATTGCCGGTGTAGGCTATCTTTTTAAAGGGAATGATCGCCAGCGACCAGCCGGGCTCGTTGCCCGTGGCCCAGTACGAGGCGCCCTGCCTGCGGGCTTCGTTGGCGCCGGGGCTCAGGTCGCGGCGGGCGACGGTGAGCGCCGTGGAAGCGCGCTGCGCGAGCTCGTTCACCGCCTTTGCGCTAAAGCGGATATCTTCCTCGCCGTAAGGCGATTCGTAGGGCACGATCTCCGCGCTGTCCAGCGAGGCCAGCGTGGCCGCTTTGCGGCTTTCGGCCTGCAGCAGCGTATCCTTGTCGAAATAAAAGCTGTTTTCCGTAACGCCCGAAGGGGTGGTGATGATCTCGCGCATCAGCTTCACGGCCACGGTAACGGTATCGAGGTAGAACCAGGTTTCGGTGGAAGTGTCCGGCTGGGAGCCTTCAGGATAGATGTACAGGCGGATGGGCGTATCTTTTTCGGAGAACACGCCGATCACGCCGGAGGTTTCGTCGCCGGAGCTGAAATTGGGCGTAGCCATCATTTTGCTGCCGCTGGAAGCTTTTACGTCAATGCTGGTGGCGTAATTGCTGATCGTTGATACGGCGGCGGACTGTTCTTCCGCGGCTTCGCCTTCTTCGGCCTTCTTTTCGGAGGAAGGGCCGGCGCAGGCGGCAAACAGCGTCATCAAAGAAAGGGTCGCAATAGCGTATGGTTTCATATTTATAGGTTTACGGCCGTTTATTATACAAATCACCTGCCAGAAACTGGAAGGGTTGTAATTCAATCAGTTAATTGTTCTCTATAACACCGCGGAAGCCAAAAGGGTTGCGCCGCTTCAAGATTGCTTCAGATTTCTGCGTAACTTGCACCGTTATATGAAAGTGTTGCTGATAGAGGACAACGTGGAGCTGGCGAGCAGCATCTCCGAATTCCTGGGCAGGGAAGGCTACATCTGCGAGGTGAGCGGCAACGTGCGCGATGCGCAGGACAGGCTGATCTCCTTCCAGTACGACTGCGTGCTGCTGGACATCATGCTGCCGGACGGCAACGGGCTGGACATACTTTCCTTCATGCGTACCGAACGCATCCAGAGCAGCACCCTCATCCTTTCCGCCAAAAACTCGCTCGACGACAAGGTGATAGGGCTGGAAGAAGGGGCGGACGATTATCTCACCAAACCTTTCCATCTTCCCGAGCTGCATGCCCGCCTGCGGGCCATTTACCGCCGCAAAAAGCTCGGCGGCAGCAACATCATCGCCTTTAATGAGATCAGCCTCGATATAGATACCCTGGAAGCCAGGGTGAACGGCACGCTGCTGGATACGACCCGCAAGGAGTTCGACCTCCTGCTTTATTTTATCGTGAACAAAAACAGGGTGCTTTCCCGCCAGAGCATCGCGGCGCACCTCTGGGGCGATTACACGGACAATCTCGCCAATTTCGACTTCGTATACCAGCATGTAAAGAACATCAGAAAAAAGATCAGCGCGGCGAACGGAACGGATTACATCGGCACCGTATATGGGCTGGGATACAAATTCAACGCATGAAACTAGTAGACAGATTCACCTTGTGGTTCCTGGGCGTTACGCTCATCATCATTCCCATCGACAGCTTCATCACCTACACGAGCATCAAAAGGGAGATCGATAAAGCGGCGGTGGAAAGGCTGAAGCATGTGAACCAGCGCGTGGCGGAAGTGCTGAACAGGGGAGAAGTGCCCGGCGAATACACGCAGGGCTGCCGCATCAAAATAGTGCCGGTGACCGAAGCAAAACCGGACGATCACTACGAGATCACCGACCGCGACGTAACGCACGATCCCGACCTGAAGGACAACGACCGCAAGATCACCGTCACCAGCTGGCATACCATCAATGGGCAACATTACAGGATCACTTCCGGCGACTACGTAACGCGCTCCGAGCAGATACTCGCGGGCCTGCGCATCAGCATCCTCGCCAAGCTCATCATACTGATCGCGCTGGTGGTGCTTACCGCGCGCCTCGCCTCGCGCATCGTGCTGGCGCCGTTTTACAGCACCCTCAAAAAACTCCAGCACTTCAACCTGAAGAACAAAAAACAACTCTCGCTGCGCGCCACAAAAACAAAAGAGTTCGGCGAGCTGAACTGTTACGTGAGCAAAATGACGGACAAGGCGGTGGACGATTACATCACGCTGAAAGAATTTGCGGAGAACGCCAGCCACGAGCTGCAAACGCCGCTCGCCATTATCCGCAGCAAGCTGGAGCTGCTTTCCGAGTCGGACATCCGCGGCGAGCAGGCCGTGCTGATCTCCGACATGCAAAATTCGGTGGACAAGCTCACGACCATCAACCGCTCGCTGGTGCTGCTTTCGCGGCTGGAGAATAACGAGTACGAAGCCCGCGAGGAAGTATCGTTCAGCAAATACACGAAAGACGCGATGAGCAGCTTCAGCGACCTCGTTACCCTCAAAGGGCTGCATCTCGCATACAACATCGCGGACGATGTGAAAGTAAAGCTGCATGCCGCGCTGGTGGACATTTTGCTGAACAACCTCATCAGCAACGCCATCCGTCACAACATCCCTTCCGGCCGCATAGAAGTAACGCTCGATAAAGAATGTCTGCGCATCAGCAACACCGGCATGCCGCCCGCGGGCAACCCCGAAGAAATGTTCCAACGTTTTAAAAAAGGCGCGCATTGCAACCACTCCATCGGCATCGGTTTATCGATCGTCAAACAGATCTGCGATATCAATTCCTTCCAGATCCGCTACCAGTTTGCTTCCGGGGTACATACCGTTACCGTGGCATTTACCGCTGGTCACACGGCTTCAAAATTGCTTCAAAATGATGAGCGCTATTTGCATGAGAAAATTCAGCTGTAAAGCTGCCCATGCTTAAATCGTTCATTTATTCAAGATGACTCAACGCTCCGCTGTTCGCGCGCTGTTGACTGTTATCCTTCTGAGCTGTACCTGGAGCGTGAAAGCGCAGGTGCTCACCATGAAAGAGGCAGTGCAAACGGCGTTGGACAACTATGGTACCATCCGGGCCAAGGCCAACTATGTAAACGCTTCCCGCGCCGCCGCGCAGCAAACGAAACGGGATTACCTCCCCAACCTGAACATCTCCGCGCAGCAGGATTATGGCACCGTCAACGGGCAGAACGGCCCGCTCTTCGGTTTTGGCGGTCTTGGCGTAGCCTCTTCAGGGCTGCCGCTGCCGGAACAGAACTGGAACGCGGCGTTCGGCGCGTTGTATCTCGCCAACATCAACTGGGAATTTTTTGCGTTCGGCAGGATGAAGGAAAAGATCAGGACGGCTGAAACCCTTGCCCGGCGCGACGAATCGGACTGGCAGCAGGAGCGGTTCCGGCACGAGGTGAAAGTGGCCGCGGCCTATCTCAACCTGCTGGCCGCGCAGCGCCTCACGCAAAGCTGGCAACGGAACCTCGAACGGGCGGACACTTTCCGCGCCGTGGTGACCCGCCGCGCAGCCAACGGCCTCATTGCCGGGGTGGATTCCTCGCTCGCCAACGCCGAGGTCTCCAACGCCCGCATCGCGCTCACCCGCGCCATGGACGTGGAGCAGGAGCAAAGCAACCAGCTGGCGCAGCTGATGGCCGTGACCCCGCGAAACTTTGCACTGGACAGCGTTTTCCTCACCCGCTTGCCCGCCGTCGCAGCAGACACGGCCGGTTTCCGGGGCGACGCGCATCCGCTGCTGCAATATTATCAAAGCCGCATCGCGCTCAGCAAAGCGCAGGAAAAATATATCCGCACGCTCAACTTTCCCGCGTTCAGCTTTTTCAGCGTGATGCAAACGAGAGCTTCCGGCTTCAGCGCCGCCTACGCGCAGGACCAGACCGCTTTCACCCACGATTACTGGGAAGGCGTAAAACCCACCCGCACCAACTACCTGCTCGGCGTCGGCGTTACCTGGAACCTCACCGGGCCGCTGAGAATAAAGCAGCAAAGCGCCGCGCAACGCTTCACCTCCAAAGCCCTGCAGGACGAAATGGACGTAGTGGACCAGCAGCTTAAAGCACAGCTGGCGCTGGCCGACGCAAAGATGAAGAACGCGCTGGACAATTACCGCGAAGCCGGCGTGCAGATCGGCAGCGCATCGCAGGCGTATTTGCAAAAGACCGTAATGTACGCCAACGGGCTCAGCACGCTGGTGGACGTTACACAGGCGCTGTACAGCCTCAGCCGCGCGGAAACGGACCGCGAGGTGGCGTACAGCAACGTATGGCAGGCGCTGCTGCTGAAAGCGGCGGCCGCGGGGGATTTCGGGTTATTTATCAATGAATTTTAATTATACGGTATAATGGGACTTATCAAAAGCGCGCTGGAAAAACCGATCACGATACTCGTACTGGTGGCGGGGCTGTTTTTCTTCGGCATCAAGGCGGTGCGGGACGTGAAAGTGGACATCTTCCCGAAGCTCGACCTGCCGGTGCTTTATATCGCGCACCCTTTCGGTGGTTACACGCCCAACCAGATGGAAGCGTTTTTCGCGAAGAGCTATGTGAATATCCTGCTGTTCGTGAATGGCCTGAAATCCATCGAAACCAAAAACGTGCAGGGGCTGATGCTGATGAAGCTGAGCTTTTACCCCGGCACCAACATGAGCCAGGCCGCGGCGGAAGTGTCCGCCTTCTCGAACCGCGCGCAGGCCATCTTCCCGCCGGGCTCGCAGCCGCCGTTCATCGTGCGTTTCGACGTGTCTACCCTGCCCGTCGGCGAGCTGGTGCTGAGCAGCGAAAAACGGACGAACAACGAGCTGATGGATCTTGCGAACGTGTACGTGCGCTCGTCCTTCACCTCCATTCCCGGCCTGGTGGCGCCGCCGCCTTTTGGCGGCAATCTCCGCACGGTGGTGATCAAGGCGGACCCGGAGCAATTGCGCGCGCACCAGCTTACGCCTGACCAGCTGGTGGAGGCCCTGCGCCTGAACAACCAGGTGGCGCCTTCCGGCAACGTGCGCATCGGCGACAAGAACTATATCAATACGACCAATACGCTCATCCATACCGTGAAGGATTTTGAGAACATCCCGCTGTTCAAGGGCGGCGTGCAAAACCTTTACCTGCGCGACGTGGCCACGGTGGAAGACGGCGCGGACATCACCACCGGGTACGCCCTGGTGAACGGTAAACGCTCCGTATATATCAACGTGGCCAAATCCGCGGACGCTTCCACCTGGGACGTGGTGCAGCGTCTCAAAAAGGCCATCCCGCGACTGCAGGCGCAGCTGCCGGAAGACGTAACGCTCAGCTATGAGTTCGACCAGAGCACTTACGTGATGAACTCTGTGAAAAGCCTCGTGAGCGAAGGCATCATCGGCGCGGTGCTTACCGGCCTGATGGTGCTGCTGTTCCTCGGCGACCTGCGCGGCGCGCTGATCGTGATACTCACCATTCCCGTGTCCATCATTTCCGGCGTGCTGTTCCTCAGCCTGTTCGGGCAAACGATCAATATCATGACGCTGAGCGGTCTCGCCCTCGCGATCGGCATACTGGTGGATGAAAGCACGGTGACGATAGAGAACATCCACCAGCATCTCGACATGGGCAAACCAAAGGCCCTCGCCATCTGGGACGCATGTAAGGAGATCGCTTTCCCCAAGCTCCTGATCCTGCTTTGTATTCTCGCGGTATTTGCGCCCGCCTTTACCATGAGCGGCATTCCCGGGTCGCTGTTCCTGCCGCTGGCGCTGGCGATCGGCTTCTCCATGATCACCTCCTACCTGCTGTCGCAAACCTTTGTGCCGGTATTGGCGAACTGGATCATGAAAGGGCATAAGAACGGGCTGGTGCCGGCTTCGGAAAACGATACCTGGGACCAGAAAAAAATGCTCGTGGAGCGTGCGGACAGTAACGCGGACGGGAAAGTTTCACGCTTTGAAAAATTCCGCGCGCGTTTTATGCGCTTTATCGACCGCATCATGCCGTACCGCGTGCCTATCGTGATCGCTTACCTCGCGATCATCAGCGGGCTGGCCGTATGGCTGCTTTCCGGCATCGGGCGGGACGTGCTGCCGCGTACCAACGGCGGCCAGTTCCAGGTGAGGCTAAAGGTGGACCAGGGTACGCGCATGGAACGCACCGAAGCTAAAACGCTGGCTGCGCTGAAGGTGATAGAAGAAGTGGCGGGGAAAGAAAACATCGCCATCACTTCCGCCTATGTAGGCCAGCACCCGGGATTGTTCTCCGTAAGCCCGATCTATCTCTTCATGGCGGGCCCGCACGAAGCGGTGATGCAGGTGAGCCTGAATAAAGAAAAACATTTCGAGCTGGACGAGCTGAAGGAAAAGATCAGGGAGAAGATGAAAGAACGCGCGCCCGACGTGCATCTTTCCTTCGAGCCCATCGAGCTGACGGACAAGATACTGGCGCAAGGCTCGCCCACGCCGGTGGAAGTGCGCATTTCAAGCCGGAATAAAAAACAGAACGAAGAATATGCGAACAAGGTGATCGCCAAACTGAAAGCCATCCGTTACATGCGCGACGTGCAGCTGGTGCAAAGCACCAAATACCCGTCCATCAGCGTGGACGTGGACCGTACGCGGCTGGCGCAGCTGAACGTGGACATGACCGACGTAACGCGTTCGCTCGTGGCTTCCACTTCTTCATCGCGTTACACGGAAAAGAACGTGTGGGTGGACGAAAGGGCAGGGCTGATGTACGCCGTGCAGGTGCAGATACCGGAAAATAAAATGAACAGCATCGACCAGATCGCGGAGATACCGCTGCTGAAGAACGCCGCCAGGCCAGTGCTGGGCGATGTGGCCACCATCCGGGAGGAGACCACTTACGGCGAGAACGACAACCTCGGCGCCATGCCCATGCTGTCCGTTACCGCCAACCTGAACGATACGGACCTCGGCACCGCGGCGGACGACGTAAAAGCGGCCATCGCGTCGCTCGGCGAATTGCCGCGCGGGCTCACCGTAGAGCCGGTGGGCATGACCAACACGCTCACCGAAACGCTGGACAACCTGCAGAGCGGACTGATCGTAGCGGTGGTGGTGATATTCCTGATGCTGGCGGCCAACTTCCAGTCGTTCAGCGTATCGTTCGTAGTGCTCACCACGGTGCCCGCGGTGATACTTGGTTCGCTGCTGCTGCTGACGCTTACGGGCAGCACGCTCAACCTGCAATCGTACATGGGCATCATCATGTCTGTGGGCGTATCGATCTCCAACGCGGTGCTGCTCATCACGAACGCGGAGCACCTGCGAAGGCACAACGGCGACTCCGTGGCGAGCGCGAAAGAAGCGGCGGCGCTGCGTCTCCGGCCGATCCTGATGACGAGCCTCGCGATGGTCGTGGGCATGATACCGATGGCGATCGGCCACGGCGAAGGCGGCGACCAGGTGTCTCCCCTCGGCCGCGCGGTGATCGGCGGGCTGGCTGCGTCTACCGTGGCGGCGCTCGTGATATTGCCGCTGATATTCGCCATGGTGCAGAAAAAAGCGTCCACCGCTTCCGTTTCCCTCAATCCTGAAAACAAAGACAGTAAACATTATATACCCTCCCTGTATGATCACAATCATCAATAAAGCGCCTGTGCGCGTGCTGGCGGTATCCGTGCTGCTGGCCGGCTGCGGCGTTTCGCAAAGCAAACCGGACAATAACAAAGCGGAAGCGGCGCCGCCCGTGACGGCGAAAGTGTTCCGGCTCGAAAAACAGGTGTTCTCCGCAACGCTCCGGATGCCCGGCGAGCTGGTGGCTTTCCAGCAGGTAGACCTGTACGCGAAGGTGAGCAGCTTTGTGAAAAAACTCAACGTGGACGTAGGCTCCAACGTAAGCGCCGGCCAGGTGCTGGCTACGCTGGAAGCGCCCGAGCTTGGCAGCAGGCTGGCCGGCGCGGAATCGCGGCTGCACAGCCAGGAGGCCGTATACCTCGCCAGCAAGGCGAATTACGACCGCCTGTACCAGACGAGCCTTACGCCGGGCACCGTATCGCAGAACGATCTTGACCTGGCGCTCGCCAAACAGAGATCCGACTTCGCGCAGCAGGAAGCCGCCCGCGCCGCGTACCGCGAGATCGCCGACACCCGCGGCTACCTGGAGATACGCGCGCCTTTCGCAGGCGTGATCAGCGCGCGCAACGTAAGCGCCGGCGCTTATGTAGGCCCTTCCGGCAAAGGCTCGGAGCTGCCGATGTTCACGCTGCAGGAGCAGAAAAAGCTGCGCCTGGTATTGGCCGTTCCGGAAGCGTACACCGCGTACCTCAATGACGAAAGCGAAGTACGCTTTACCGTAAAATCCTTTGCCGGCAAGGAGTTCAGCGCGAAGATCAACCGCCTGTCAGGCACGCTGGACACACGCCTGCGCAGCCAGCGCATCGAAATGGACGTGATCAACAACGATAAAAAATTACTGCCGGGCATGGTAGCGGAAGTGACTGTGCCCCTCAACCGGGCAGACAGCGTGTTCGTAGTGCCCGCCACCGCTGTGGTCAACGGCACGGAAAAAATATTCGTCATCCGCGTCGCCGACGGCAAAGCCGAGTGGGTGGACGTGCGGAAAGGACGGGAAGCGAACGGTAAAACGGAGATCTTCGGGGACCTTCACCCGGGAGATATGCTTATGGAAAAGGCCAATGATGAAGTAAGGAACGGATCTGCGATAGCGCCGAAAATGTAACGGATCAGAGACTGGATATGTGAAAGGGGAGCGGCACAGTGATAGGTGCCGTTCCCCTTTGTGTTTTTGCGGTCATAAAGCGTGCCATAGCGAAACCCTTGCCGGGCGCGGGTTTGAAGCCATGCAATTTGTGGAGATAAATCTACAGTGCAAACGATATAAAAAAGAATAAATTACCCGCTGTTTTTATCGTTATGACCAGATATGATCTTAATTGTAGACGACCGTCCCGAAAATATCTATTCCCTGCAAAAGCTCCTTGAGCTGAATAATTTTTCCGTGGATACGGCCTCTTCCGGGGAGGAAGCCCTCCGGAAGATACTGAAGAATACTTATTTCCTCATCATCCTCGATGTGCAGATGCCGGGCATGGACGGTTTTGAAGTGGCCGAAGCCATTACCGGCTACAGCAGGTCGAAGGACATTCCCATCATATTCCTCTCCGCCGTCAGCCTCGAAAAAAAATTCATCGCCAGGGGATACATTTCCGGCGGAATGGACTATGTGACCAAACCGTTCGACCCCGAGATACTTTTGCTGAAGGTGAGCACCTTTTACCGTTTGCATATGCAAACCAGGGCGCT
>CBINIO010000053.1:0-13518 GCA_966250725.1 uncultured Chitinophaga sp. | reverse complement strand
CACCTTGGAATCCACCTGCGCGATGGCGCCGGTGAGGTTCACTTTTTTCTGCGTGCCGTAACCTACCACCACCAGCTCGTTGAGCCGCTGGTCGCCTTCCTTGAGTTGTGCGTTAAGCGTGTTCCCGCCGTTGTTGAGCACTT
Organism: uncultured Chitinophaga sp.; assembly: GCA_966250725.1. Classification (GTDB taxonomy): domain Bacteria; phylum Bacteroidota; class Bacteroidia; order Chitinophagales; family Chitinophagaceae; genus Chitinophaga. The sequence continues at coordinate 13,375 of CBINIO010000053.1, read as the reverse complement.
TGTCCTTGATCACAAACGGCTCAAATCCGATGAATGAAAAAGTGATCTGCAGGGGAACGCCTGCGGGGAGGTTGGAAAGGGTGTACTTGCCGTTGACGAGCGAGGCGGTGCCTTTGCGGAGGCCGCCTGCCCCTTTGACTTCCACCGAAACCCCGGGAAGTTGTTCTCCATTAGAGCTTGTAATTACGCCGGATAAGCTGGCGCCGGTTTGCTGGGCATTGCCCAATGCCGGGAAAAGGCAGAGCAGCAATAGCAACCAGCCGCTGAGTGATCGAAGCGTGGTGAGCATGATTGAAGGTTTTATAGTTATACAAATACAAAGAGTACAAGAATGACACGTCCGTTCAGGGCAGTTGCCTGCACTGTCAGAATGATTGGCGTCAGCAAATACAAGATTGCGGGCGCAAGTTGTGAATAAAAGGAGAGTTTACACCTCCTTTCAGGTTAAGTAACCATTAAAGAATTGTTAAGGAAATGAATTGGCTTGCTGATCATACGTTTTCACCGTTTTACCATGGAATTTGCTTTCTGTTCATCCGGTTTTTGGTTGAATCTGTCTTATGGATCGTTTTAAAATATGGAATTGGGTTCCAAAATAGTAAGAATTTCTTCATTTTTAAAAATAAAATGACCGGCGGTTTGTAAGTAAACTGAAATAAAAGGAAACGGATTGGAAAGAAAGTGACGATCGTGTTTTGTAACATGTAATTGCCCCGGGAAGCCGGGAAGACCTTCCGGCCGCCGTGAATGCGGCAATATTGCATGGCTGGATGCCAGGCGCGCACGGCCGCGTCCGCCGGTTGAGGTGATACAGTTATGAAGGGCTGCAGAACGGCTTTCGCCGCCGGTGTTTGCGATGCCTGCCGCGGTTTATTTCATCACTAATTGTACCGTGCTGTCGGAACGTTGCTCCAGCAATATCTTCCTGCCCTGCGTGAGCGATTCCAGCAAACCGTTCTTGTAATGCCGTACCGTGAGCAGCTCCAGCCCCTCGTTGTAGGAGATCTTGAAGCCCTGGTGCAGCGCTTTGATGAGCAGCTCGATCTTTTCGGGGTTGTTGTCGATGCAGCAGGAGAAAGTGATCGCGCCGTTTTGCGTGAGGTTGATCTTGATCTTTTTATCGTGGAAGATCTCGTAGATGCCGCTGATCTTGTCTTCGGTAATAAAGGAGAAGTCGCGGGAAGTGATGGAGATCAGCACCTGGTTCTTTTTCAGCACGATGATCGGCGGCAGGCTGCGGTTGTCCGCGTCCTGGCGGATGACGGTGCCGGGAAGCGCCTTGTCAAGAAAACATTTGACGTATAAAGGGATCTGTTTGTTCTGTAAAGGTTTGATGGTTTTGGGATGGATCACCTGCGCGCCGTAGTACGCCATTTCTATCACCTCGTTGTAAGCGATCTCGGGAATATTGATCGTGTCTTTGAACAGCTTGGGATCGGCATTCTTCAGTCCTTCCACGTCTTTCCAGATGGTCTGGCTTTCGGCGTTGAGCAGGTTGGCGAACACGGCGGCGGAAAAGTCGCTGCCTTCGCGGCCGAGCGTTACGCTTTCGTTCTGATCGGTGCTGCCGATAAAACCCTGCGCTATCACGATGTTCACGGCGTTGAACAGCGGCACCACTTTCTGGTTCACCTGCAGCTCGGTCACTTCCCAGTTGATGTTCGCGTCGCGGAAGTTGTCGTCCGTTCTGAACACGTCCCGCACGTCCACCCAGCTGTTGACGATGCCGGCCTGGTTGAAGTAGGCGCTCACGATGGCGGTGCTCAGCAGCTCGCCGAGGCCCACCAGCTGATCGTAATAATAATCGTAGCTGCGCAGCGGCTTTTCGCCGAGGGTCCAGTCCGCTTCGGTGAAGAACTGCTGCAATTGCACGAACAGCGGGTGCTCGCGGGTGCCCAGCAGGTTTTCGGCTATTTGCACGTGCTGCTGTTCGATGTTGTAAAGCAGCTGCGCGGCGATCTCCCTTTTGCGCATAAAGAAGTTCTGGGCCACCTTCTCCAGCTCGTTGGTCGTTTTGCCCATCGCGGATATTACGACCAGCAGCTTGTCGTCCGAAAAGGACTGGATGATATTGCCCACCTGTTGTATGCGCTCAATAGTTTCTAAACTTGCGCCGCCAAATTTGAAAACCTTCATAAGGAGAATCCTCTTCTTTTAAAAAATATCCCGCAAAATTACATCAATTGTAGAATTGTTTAAAAATCTCTTTCTCCGGAAATGACCGTTTCCTTATAAAACCCGTTGTTTTAGCGTTTTAGCTTAATTTAGCGCACCCAAACCTGAACACGTATATGAAAATGAACAAACGAGTGATGACGCTGGATGAATTTACGATCCAGGAACTACGCAATTACCCCGGTGCCACCGGCCAGCTCTCCGGCCTGCTGCGGGACATTGGCCTCGCTTCCAAAAGAGTGAACGTGGAAGTGAACAAAGCCGGCATCGCGGACATTTTGGGAGAAGCCGGCAAAACCAACGTACAGGGCGAATCCGTAAAAAAGCTCGACGAGTTCGCCAACGACCAGCTGATCAGCTCGCTGCGCAACAGCATCTACTGCTGCGGCGTGGCCTCCGAAGAGAACGAGGAATTTATCGCGTTCGACGACGAGCTGTCCATGAATTCCAAATACGTGGTGCTCATGGACCCGCTGGACGGTTCCGGCAATATCGACGTAAACGTTTCCATCGGCACCATTTTTTCCGTATACCGCCGCCTGTCGCCCAACGGCACGCGCTGCACGCTGGAAGACTTCCTGCAGCCCGGCAGCCAGCAGATCGCCGCGGGATACATCATCTACGGCTCCTCCACCATGCTCGTATACGCCACGCGCCGCAGCGTGCAGGGCTTTACGCTCGACCCGAGCATCGGCGAGTTCTGTCTCAGCCATCCCAACCTGAAAGTGCCGGATGACAGCGACATCTTTTCCGTGAACATCGGTTATTATCACCTCTACCAGCAAAAGGTGCGCGACGCCATCGACCTGTTCATGGCGAAGGACGCCGGGCAGAAAATATTCCGCCACCGGTTTGTGGGCTGCATGGTGTCAGAGATACACCGCACGCTGGTACAGGGCGGCATCTTTATGTACCCCGCCTTTGGAAAATATGCGCAGGGCCGTTTGCGTCTCTGCTACGAATGCAACCCGATGAGCTTTCTCATGGAAAAGGCCGGCGGCATGGCGATCGCGGACGGTGAGCGCCGTTTGCTGGACATCAAGCCGACGGAGCTGCATCAGCGCATCCCTATTTTTATCGGTTCGGGCAGGATGGTGGAAAAGGTGAAGGAGGTGCTCCGCTGATTCCCCGCCGAGCTTCATCGCTTGCGACCTGGCGCCGCCCGCAGCCGGGCGGGAGCCGTGAAAAACGTCCTCCGCTAATATTGGCCTGATATTGGATCATACAATTTTTGGTCGATAAAAACCGTTTTAAAGAACATGTTTAACCATTCCTGCAAGATCCTTTTACTCGCGGCAGCCGTGTTTGCCGCTTCCCAGTCCGTGGCCTGCTCGCGTTCCGTAACGCCCGCATCCGCCGACAGCCGTAATGTCCGCGAAGGCGACGAACGCACCGTGGAAGAAGAAATACTTTATTACGTGAACAAGTTCCGCCGCTCCAAAGGCCTGAAGCCGCTCACGATGAACAACGTGATCAGCATCGAAGCGCGCGATCACAGCAAGTCCATGGCTACCGGCCGCCGCAGCTTCGGGCACGACGGCTTCGAATCGCGCATCGGCGATATTTCCAAAAAGCTCGGCACCGTGCGCGCCGCCGCCGAAAACGTGGCTTACGGCAACCTCAGCGCCCAGGCCGTGGTGGACGGATGGATCAAAAGCCCCGGCCACCGGAAGAACATGCTGGGAGAATTTAACCTGATCGGCATCGGCACGGCCAGGGGAAAGAACAACATCGTTTATTTCACGCAGATATTTATCAACAAACCCGCCGCCACGGCGAAAAAATAACTGCTCACTAACTCTCCATTCAGGTACAGGGGTGCGGAAGTCCGCGCCCCTGCGCTTTTTGACGGCAGGCATACGCTGCAATGTTTTTTGCCGTATTTTGGCCCCATGGAAAAACGCAAGATCATTGAAGTGAAAGACCTCGTGAAGAAATACGGGGACTTCACTGCCGTGAAAGGGATCAGCTTTGACGTGTACGAGCATGAGGTGTTCGGCCTGCTCGGCCCCAATGGCGCGGGCAAAAGCACCACGCTCGAGATCATCGAAACGCTCCGCGAAAAAACGTCCGGCTCCGTGATGGTAGGCGGTTTCGACCTGGACAAAGACCCTGACGCCATCAAACAGCTGATCGGCGTGCAGCTGCAAACCTCCGGGTATTATCCCGGCCTCAACCTGCTGGAGCTCATCGAAATGTTCGGCGGGCTGTACAACCGCAAGGTGGACGGGAGGGCGCTGCTGCGGCAGTTCAACCTCGAGGACAAGGCCGGCGAAAAATACAAATCCCTCTCCGGCGGCCAGAAGCAGCGTTTTTCCATCGCTACCACGCTCATCAACCGCCCCCGCATCATTTTCCTCGACGAGCCCACCACCGGCCTCGACCCGCAGGCGCGCCGCAACCTCTGGACGCTCATCCAGCAGGTGCGCGAGCAGGGCACCACGGTAGTGATCACCACGCATTATATGGACGAAGCCGAGTTCCTCTGCGACCGCTGCGCGATCGTGGACAGCGGCAAGATCATCGCGCTCGATTCGCCCGACGCGCTGATAGACCAGCTGGTGGCCGGCGGTTTCGAGCGGAAGAAGGAAGTGAAGCTCGCCAACCTGGAGGATGTGTTCATCCACCTCACCGGCAAGGACCTGCGCGAAGAATGACAAGCCAAACATTCGTATAATGGAAGACTTACGTTATCCCATCGGCCGCTTTCATGCGCCCGCCGTGATCACCGCAGACATGCGGAAGAAGTACATCGGCGACATCCGGCACCTGCCGTCGCTGCTGGAGCTGGCGATCCAGCACCTCGACGCCCACCAGCTGGGCACGCCTTACCGCCCCGGCGGCTGGACCGTGGCGCAGGTGGTGCATCATGTGGCGGACTCGCATATGAACGGCTTCACCCGCCTCAAGCTGGCGCTCACGGAAGATAACCCGACCATTAAACCGTACGACGAAGCGGCCTGGGCCGAGCTGCCCGATGTGCAATACACGCCCGTCAATATTTCCATCACGCTGCTGCATGCGCTGCATGCCCGCTGGGCGGCCGTGCTGGAGCATCTCGACGCGCGCGCGTGGGACAGGACCTTTTTTCATCCCGGCAGCAACACTTCGTACAACCTGGCTACGCATCTGGCGAATTACAGCTGGCACGGCCTGCATCATCTCGCGCATATCGAGCGGCTGAAGGAGCGCGAAGGCTGGGAATAGATCCGGCCGCCGTACAGGTCCTGTTGCCGCGAAGCGGTGCGCTGATCTGACCGGCATGTACAACAACGGAAGCCCGGAAGCGTCCGGGGACCAATAGAACCATCATCAAAAAACGACGCGACATTGCACTGGAAAACATTAGCATCGGAATATCTTTTCAGGGAACCATGGCTTACCGTGCGCAGGGACATCTGCGAAACCCCGATGGGCAAACATGTGGACGCTTATTACGTGCTCGAATACCCGGACTGGGTGAACGCCATGGCGCTCACGGAAGACGGCAAGGTGCTGCTTATCCGCCAGTACCGCCACGCTATCGGCCGGGTGCTGGTGGAGATCCCCGGCGGCGTGATGGATAAGGAGGACGCCAGCGCCGAAGCGGCCATGCGCCGCGAGCTGCTGGAAGAAACCGGTTATGCGTTCAGCGAAGTGTACAGCCTGGGCGAAGTGTCCGCCAATCCTTCCACCACCACCAACCTCGTGCATATGTTCCTCGCCACCGGAGGTAAAAAAGTGCAGGAGCAGGATTTGGACGATAATGAAGAAATAGAAGTGATCGAAGCGAGTATCGGCGAGCTGCGGGAGATGCTGCAAAAACGGGAGTTTTTACAGGCGCTTCATATCAGCTGCCTGCATTATGGATTGGAAAAGCTGGAGGAATTGCAGCAGGCGAAACAATAAACGGTATTCGTGCCGGTCCGCAAAAGTTTGCAGGCAAAGCGTTAACCAACCGGTACATCCCCCACAATAAACACGCTGCCGCAAACGAGCACCATATCTTCCTCACCCGCGCAAGCCAGCGCAGCGGCATACGCCGCAGGCACGTCAGGATAGGCGCTTCCTTTCAAACCCGCTTCCCCGGCCAGTTTCAGCAGGTCGCTCTCGTGCATGGCGCGGGGTATCCTCGCTTTTGTGAAATAATACGTCGCGTCCGGCGGCAGCTGTTTCAGCGCGGCGGACACATCCTTATCTTTTACAAAACCCGTTACGATATGCAGGCTGTTATAACGCACCAGCGCCAGCTGCTCCATGATGGCGCGGATGCCGGCCTCGTTGTGCCCCACGTCCAGCACGGTGTACGGCTTTTGTGCGATCACTTCCCAGCGGCCGCCCAAACCCGTCAGGCGTTTTACGTTCGCGAGCGCGGCGCGGATGGTTTCCTGCGGCACGGGAAAACCTTTGAGCTGTAATATTTCCATGGCGGCCAGCACGCCGATGAGATTTTTTTCCTGGTAATGCCCCGGAAGGTCGAGCAGGTAAGGCTCTACGTCGCCGGTAGGGATGTATTCCACGGAAAGGTGCAGCATATCGGCGTCCAGCTGCCGGTGAATGACGCGGTATTCCCGGTCGGCAAAACGGATCGGCGCATTCCGGTTGTCCGCCGTATCGCTGAACACGCGCATGGATTCAGGCTGTGTTTCGCTGATCACCACGGGCGTGTCGGGCTTGATGATCCCCGCTTTTTCAAATGCGATCTGCTGCAGCGTATCGCCGAGGATATTCATGTGATCGTAGCTGATGTTGGTAATGACGGAAAGCAGGGGAGTGATGATGTTGGTGCTGTCCAAACGCCCGCCCAGCCCGGTTTCTATCACGGCGATATCCACCTTCTGCTCCGAGAAATATTCAAAGGCCATCGCCACCGTCAGCTCAAAAAAAGAAGGCTGTATGGTAGCGATATCGTTCCGCATGCGTTCGGTAAAACGTACCACTTTTTCTTCGGGGATCATTTCACCGTTCACCCTGATCCTTTCCCTGAAATCGTGCAGGTGCGGCGAAGTGTACAGCCCCGTTTTATAACCCGCCTGCTGCAGGATGGCGCTGAGCATGTGGCTGGTGGAGCCTTTGCCGTTGGTGCCGGCAATATGTATGGAAGGGAATTTTTGTTCGGGATGGTCGAGAATGCTGCACAGCTCGCGGATATTGAGCAGGTCGTTCTTGAACGCGGACGCACCCACTTTGCTGAACATGGGCAGCTGGCTGAAAAGGAATTCGATGGTTTGCTGATAATTCATAAAATCGCCTGGCTAGATGTCGGGGCAACCCAGCTGGTTACGCTTCTTCCTGAAGATGCCGCCGTTGCCTTTATCCCAGCTCCATTTGCTGAAACGGATCGGGATTATGCGCAAAGCTACGAATACATCCGCATGATTGATGGTCTGGCGAAAGAGATTGGTGAAGATGGAGGCGGAACCGATCACCAGCGGCCCTGCGCGCAGCGCCACGCCGGCGTCAGCCTGCCCGAAACGGTTCACCTGGAAAGGCAGGTAGGCGCCGAGGTATGTGCTTTCCCAACGCGGGGTTACCTGCAATTGGGTGAGGGAGGTGGTCTTGTGATCGTCTTTCTGCCCGCCGTTGAGCGCGATGCTGGCGCTGGCGCTGACGAAAAAACGGCCGTCGATATTGTAGTCGCCCATCAGGTTGAGGGTGGTGGGCAGGTTCATATAAAATTTATCCTCCGAATCGAGATGGGTGAACATGCTGGCGAGCCGGTTCGTCCACGAACGCACGCTTTCTTCTTTTTGTTTGTTGAGCAGGCTGGCGGGGAAGTCCTGCGCGCGCATGTCAAGATCGGCGTTGCTGGCGGACTTCTGGTAGCTGATGCCGCCGATGTCCACAACGGACACGCCCACGCGCGCTTTCCAGGTATCGGCTTCCGGGTTCCAGTCGCCGCCTTCGTGAATGGAATTAAAACCGTCGTTGTCGGGCCGCCATTCGTACACCACGCCGATATCCGCGCCGATGCCGGGATTCTGGAACGGGCTGTAATTAGCCATGGCATTGTCTTTGTCCCATTCGTCAAGCCCTTCGTTGTAACCGTAGAAAAACTGTCCGCTGTTGATGTCCACCTGGTTGCGGTTCTCGAACACAAAAGAAGCGTCGCGGCCTACGGCGTAGCCCGCGGCTTGTCCGCCCAGGTATTTCAGGGTGATGCCGGCTTTCCAGAGATGATCGCCCTGGTTTTTGATCACGCGCGAATAGCTGAAGCCGAATTCGTTCCAGGAATGTCCCACGCTGTTGCCGTAAGTGTCGGCGAACGTGCGGTTGAAAAAGCGGGGATTGGGATAATTGAGCGTGAAGAAATTGGCGGTGGAAGTTTCCACGCCGCCGCCGTACGCGGAGCCGCGGATGCGCCAGGTGAAAGCGACGGACTGCCGCTCGTCTATCGAATATAATACGGACGGCAGCATCAGGTCCGCGCTGCCCCAGCCGTACTGTTTGCGGGTAGCGGCAGTGTCCGCGAAATAATCGACGTCCCTGACGAGCTTTTCTCCGGAAAGCAGGGATGATTTGTAAGCGCGTACATAAGTGTTGCCGGCCTTGAGGTCGAGCCCGGCGATATTTACGTCCCAACGATAGCGGGTGCTGGCGCCCAGCGCGGGGTTGAAAGGAATGGCGTGAATGCCTGCATACTGGCTGGTGTGATAGCCGGGAAACATCTGCGCGTGTGCCGCAGTGGTGGCGCACAGTATGAGCATTGCCGTTAGAAGTCGTGATAGCAGCATAGAATAGTCCGCAGATTGGTTCGCATTAATTCTAATAACGGGAAAATAACCGGATTATTCTGCCGCGTTCGTTTATTGCGGTTTGAAATAAAAACGGATCGTGCCGAATTGTTCTTCAGGCGCGTCGGAGCTGGCATTGTATTTTATCCGCATAGCGGCGTCGCGGGCGATGCGCACTGCTGCAGGATTGTTGATGGTGGAGCCGCGCAGCGAATGCGTGGCGCTGATCACGTTGCCGTTCCGGTCTACCTTGATGTTGATGGAAACATAACCTGTTTCGTTGCCGTTCCATTCCACGGAAGGACGGTTTACGAGGTTGCGCCCGCTCAGCCTGAAATCGGACGCGCCCCTGCCTGAGCCGGGCGTGCCGGTGTAGCCGGAAGCATTCGGGTCGCCGCCGATCACGCCGCGGTCGCCGGGCCTGCCGGTATTGCCTTCGCCGGTGGAGCTGTTGCTGCCGTTGGCGCCGTTACCGCTGTTGGAGCTGGTGGACGAGCCGCCGGTGAACACTGCTTTGGGTTTGGGCTTCGCGGGAGGCGCAGGCGCAGGCGGCTGCACTGCCTTTGGTTTGCGGGCCTTTTCGGTTTTGGATTCTATCGTTTTGGCGATCTCTTTCGGTTTGGGTGCGGGTTTGGGCGGCTGTGTCACTTCCGGCGCATCCTCTTCGTTCTGCGTGGCAAGCTCGCGCGTATTGCCCTGCTCTTCGGCCTGCGCGGGCGAAGGCGGCGGCGTGGACGGCGCGGCCCTTTCGGCGGCCGGCGGGTTAGGGTTCAGCGGCTGCTCGTCGCCCATACCGTCTACCGATGTGCCGAGGTTCACTTCCATCCCCAGGTCCTGGTCGGGCAGGGGCGGAGGCGCGGAAAAACTGATGAGGAACAGCCCCACTAACAGTAACGCATGCACGGCGATGGTAACGCCGGCCGCTTTTACGTTCTTTTCTTGTTTTTGATCAGCCATGGTGTTCCAAAGTTAATATTTTTTTGTTACGGCGGTAACCTGCCGGGTACTGCAAATTTCCTGCCGTTTCGGAGGGGCTGATGTTCGGGAGTCCGGCGGAGGGCTTGTGTTCCGTTCCGCGATGCTTCGGCACGCAATACCCAATGGAAAACGCCGCGGTGGAAGCATAGGCCCCGCCCGCGGCGTTTAATATCAAGCAGTGCAGCGCCGGTTACGCGTGCGCAAAATCCGCTTCGTAATTCCCTTTGATCCTTTCCATCGGCGGGTTGAAATAACCGAATTTCAGATCGGGGAACTCGTCGCGCAGCAATTCCATCATCTGTTTCATCCCCAAGCAATCGCCCGTTTCGGTAACGCCGATATGACCCAGGTACCAGTCGGGATCGATGTTGAAGTTCCGCCACTGTATCATGTTCAGCCCCGTATCGATGATCACCCGCCGCAGCGCTTCGTATTCCTCCACGCTGTCCGTCATGCCCGGGAACACAAAATAGTTGATGGACGCCCATCCCCCCGCTTCGCGCACCACTTTGATGCTTTCGATGATGTCGGCAAACGTGTAGTTGTTGGGCCGGTAATACGGCGTGTAGATATGCTCGCGCACGGAGTTCATGCTCACGCGGATGCTGTTGAGCCCCGCTTTGCACAGCTCGCGCACTGCCGCCGGCTTGCTGCCGTTGGTGTTGATATTGATGCTGCCTTTCGGCGTATGCTTGCGTATCTCGATGATAGACTCCCGGATGGTTTCCCACATCAGCAGCGGCTCTCCTTCGCAGCCCTGGCCGAAGCTCACGATAGGGTAGGGCGCGGTCTCAAGATGCGGCACGGTGAACTCCACGATCTCCGCGGCGGTGGGTTTGAAAGTAAGACGGTCCTGCGTGCTCACGATGGTCTCTTCTTCCGGCTGGAAAGAAATACAGCCGACGCAGTTGGCGTTGCAGGCGGGGGAAGAAGGGATGGGGCATTCCCAGCGGCCCATAAAATAATTGCGGGCGGCAGGACAATGATAGGTGAGCGCGCAATTGTTCGCCAGGTGCTGCACGAGGCGGTTGTGCGGGTATGCTTCCAGCATGTGGCCCACGCCGCTTTTTACTTTGCTGTCGCTGAAGCCGGCGCATTCCTGCCGGATGTCCTGCTCGATGCGTACGGCGGGTACGTAAAATTTATCGTTATGCCAGCCGGCGGCCGTGTAGCAGAACAGGGGAAGGGTCGGCGCGTCCTGCGCGGTTTCGTACGCGGCGAGGTAAAAGCCGGTATGCGCGGGCGGGATAAAGGCGGCTACGGCCCATCCTTTTTCGCAAAGGCGCATTTCGCCGGTATGCACGTCGATGCCGATACCGCGGCGGCCTGGCAGCTCGTACAGGTTGCCGCCTTCGGGCAGCTCTATCCATTCGTCGCCGGGGATGGGAATGGCGTCCCAGCCGCTGCGGCCCGCCACGTAAAGGGAAGTGTCTTCAAAGATATTCCCTTTACCGTCTGAGTACATGATATAAGGCGATATGTTCATGAGCTGATCCTTGATTGAAAAAAAGCGTTGAGCTCGGCTGCTTCCACGGGACCGAATTCGTCCAGCACTTCGAGCTGCAGCAGCTTGTTGTTTTTGAAATCGAGCGTAAGCAGGTCGTTCCGCAAAATTACGTTTTTCATTTCCGTCCATTCGTGGCTGCGGCTGCCGAACAGCGTGGGCAGGATAATATTGGACTCGCTGACGGTGACGTACGAAGGCTGCAGGATACGGTATTCCGCGTACCCGATATACCCCACGCCCAGCCCCGCGAGAAACAGGGTGAAGCCGATCAGCGGCTGCATATGCGATAAAAAGAACAGGCATCCGCTGAGCATCGTGAACGCCTGCAGCATACGCAGTACCGAATTGGTTTCGGCGATCTTGCGCACACGCCGCAGCATAAAGGGGAACAGCAGGCTGGCAATGCCCATCACGATAAACAGCGCGGCGATGAACCAGTTGGGCGTCGCCATTTTGTACACGCCGATAACGTTGAACAGGAAAAGTATCCCGACCATGCCATGCATGACCGGCTGCAAACGCAGGCGGGTCATGGCGTTGGGATGTAGTATGCGAAATTTGTACATGTTTATTTCACCATCAGGTTACACAATTTGAATAACATGCGGGCGCCCACGTTGGCGTCCCATTCGTCGTGGCCCGCGCTCACTTCGGTGAGGTCGAAGCCGATCAGCCTGCGGCCGCTTTCGAGCAGCTTTTTGAAAAGATAGAACACCTGCGGCCCTTCCAGCCCGCCGGCCACGGGCGTGCCGGTATGCGGGCAGAGCTTCGGGTCCAGCCCGTCGATGTCGAAGCTGATGTACACCTGCTGCGGCAGCTTGTTGATGATGCTGTCGCAGATGCTTTTCCAGGTTTCCCCTTCGTACTGCCGCTCTTTGATGTCCTGGTCAAAAAAAGTGACCACGCGGCCATCGCTGTTCTTTATATAATTCGCTTCCTCCTCGCAATAATCGCGAACGCCCACCTGCACCAGCTTTTTTACCTGCGGCACTTCGGCCAGCGCGTTGTACATGATAGAGGCGTGGGAGTATTTGAACCCTTCGTAGCTTTCGCGGAGATCGGCATGCGCGTCTATCTGCAAAATGCCGAAATCGCCTTTCAGTTCGCCGATGGCGCGGTAATAGCCCAGCGGGGTGCTGTGGTCGCCGCCTACGAGCCCTACGAGCTTGCCGTTCTCCAGCAGCTCTTTCGTTTGGGCGTACACCCATTCGTTCATCTTTTCGGTGCCCCGGTTCACGTCGTCCACCGAGCGGCGGAGGAACTCATTTTCCGACACGTTCCCGCCTTCGGAGAGGAACTTCAGATAAAGCTCCGCTTCCTTGCGGAGGTAATCGCTTTTCAGCAGCAGCTGGCGGTTGCTTTCCCTCATGAAAAAGCCCTGTTTCCAGCCGTCCTTCACGTCCGCATCATAAATATCCACCTGCAGCGAGGCTTTGAATATCTGCTCGGGGCCGCGGGCCGTACCGTTGCTGTACGAAACCGTCACTTCCCAGGGCACAGGCAGCAATACCAGCCGCGCGTCCTCTTCGCTGAAAGGCAGCCCGAATATGTTATTGGACAGCAATCCCGGCGAGTTGGGGTCAAATTGCGATAGATCAGCCATGACAAATCAATACTTTGCTTATTTCCGCGCAAAGGTACAGGTAAAAATTGGATTCCCCGGCCTCGAAACCTGACGAATATCAGCCGTTCCGGATGAATTTTTTGGCTACCTTTGTTCATTACAAATCTGGTAAGGATGAAGAAAACAAGTATTATTCTGCTTATCGTAATAGCGGCTTGCGTTGCCGGTATGGTAATGATGGTGGGGGATTTCAGCACTTATGAGACCTTCGCCACCGCACGTCAGAAAGAAGGCAAGGAAATTCATGTGATCGGCGCGCTGGACAAGGATAAAGCGGTAGTGTACGACCCGGTGGTGAACGCTGATTATTTCAGCTTTCACATGAAGGATAAAAGCGGGGATATCGTGAAAGTGATCTTCAACGGCACCCGCCCCACC
>CBINIO010000052.1:0-13853 GCA_966250725.1 uncultured Chitinophaga sp. | reverse complement strand
TTGGCAGCAACTCCGTAGCAAAAGTGGATGAGCATAAAGACCTGGACCCGAAGCAGATCATCAAAGACGTGAAGCAGGAGATCAGGGACATGAAGGAAGAGATCGCAAAAGCCAACGCCGCACAAACACCCGCTGCGCCGGACAATACCGCGCCAAAAGCCGAAAAACCCGCCCAGGGCGGTCTTCCGCCGGGCATGATCGAAGACCTGAAAAAAGTAGGCAGCGTAACGCCCGCCGGCACGCAATATCATACCGTAACGGAGAAAGAGACGCTCTACAGCATTTCACGCAGGTACAACGTTACCGTGGCGCAATTGCAGCAATGGAACAACCTGCAGCATAACGGCATCAGGATCGGGCAGCAGCTCGTGGTGCGCAAATAACCGCCAATGACGACGATACAGGTACACGACAAACAGTTCATCCCCTTCATCGGCGCGGCCGAATTGCAATCGCGCGTAAAAGACCTCGCGCGGCAGCTCAGTCACGACCTGCGCGCCGAACGCCCGCTGTTCATCGGCATCCTCAACGGTTCGTTCATGTTCGCTGCGGACATCTTCAAACACCTTGACATCGAGGCGGAAATATCCTTCATCAAACTGGCCTCTTACAAAGGCACCAAAAGCACCGGCAACGTGATCACTGCCATCGGCCTGGAAGAAGACCTGTTCGGCCGCACCGTGGTGATCGTGGAAGACATCGTGGATACGGGTAAAACGCTCAGCCAGTTCCTGCCGCAGCTGGAACATCAGCAGCCAAAAAAAATGCTGGTCGTGTCGCTGCTGCACAAACCCGATGCTATGACGCACCCCGTCAAGATCGACTACCTGGGCTTTACCGTGCCTAACAAATTCCTGCTGGGCTACGGTCTCGATTACGACGGATTGGGGCGCAACCTGCCGGAGATCTACCAATTGGCGGAGTAGTTTTTTTGACCAGACACACCAACTGATTAAATATTTTCCTAATTTTAGGTCAGGTTGCATGTAAATAAATTATTATGCATAAACTCCTCATGCTGCTTTGCTGGTTAGGCGGTAGCATGATGGCGGAGGCACAACAGACCAGGGGAGTAGTGTCCGGCGCGGTGCTGGACAGCATGAGCCAGAACCCCATCCAGGGCGTACGCGTGAGCATTCCGGGCGATACGATAGCAGTTAAGACAAATCAGTATGGACTTTTTCGTATAGACGTACCCGATGGCAGCGCGCAGCTTGTTTTTGAACACCCCGGTTACACGACGAAAACGGTGCCCCTCCTTCATCATGACCGCATGCTCATCGAGCTGGCGCCTACGGCGAAAAATTCCGGCGGCGATGCGGATATTGCCAAAGCCAAGGCCCGGGCGAGGTTTGCCCATAGCTCCAACCCCAACTACGGCAACACGGGCATGGGCGTGTCGGCTTTTTTTGACGAGACCTACGGCAAGCTGTACGAGAACAAATTCGTGGACGCCGTTAAAAGCAATCATTCTTCTTTCGCGCTGGACGTGGACCGCGCGGCATACAGCAATATGCGCCGTTTTGTAAAGCTGCGCGAGCCGATACCGGTGGACGCGGTGCGGATCGAAGAGCTGGTGAACTATTTTCATTACAGCTACCCGCCGCCAAAGAACGACAGCACCTTCGTGCTGTATTCCCATTATACCGACTGCCCCTGGGAACCCGCGCATAACCTGCTGGAGATCGCGGTGAGCGCGCGGCAGATAGAAACGGACAGTTTGCCCGCGAGCAACCTCGTGTTCCTGATCGACATTTCCGGCTCCATGGGCACCGCCAACAAGCTGCCGCTGCTGCAGGCCGCTTTCCGCGTGCTGGTGAATAACCTGCGCCCGAGGGACCGCGTGGCGATCGTGGCGTATGCCGGCGCGCCCGGCCTGGTGCTGCCCTGCACGCCCGGCAGCCAGAAACAGAAGATCCTCAACGCCATCGATTATCTCAGCGCGGGCGGCGCCACCGCCGGGGAAGCTGCCATCAAAATGGCTTACCAGATCGCGGAAGAAAATTTCATCCCCAACGGCAACAACCGCGTGATAATGGCTACGGACGGGGACTTTAACGTGGGGCAAACCAGCGACCAGGATATGGAGGACCTCATCCTTCAGAAAAAAGAAAGCGGCGTACTGCTCACCTGCCTGGGTTTTGGTATGAAGGATTACAAGGACAGCAAGCTGGAAACCCTTTCCAGCAAAGGCAACGGCAACTTCGCATACATCGACGATATGGAAGAGGCCAACAAAGTATTCGCCCGAGAGTTCGGCAGCACGCTGTTTACCGTGGCCCGCGACGTGCGCGCGGAGATCACCTTCAACCCGCAGCGCGTAAAGGCTTACCGCCTGATCGGTTATGAGAACAAAGTGCTGAAGGAAGATAATTCCAACGGTGAAAAGATCGTGGGCGGCATTGTAGGTTCGGGCAACTGCGTGGTGGCCTTGTATGAAATAGTGCCCGCGGAGCCTGAAGTTGCGGGAATGCTGGCTACCACGCGCATCAGCTACCGCACGGAGCAGGATACCACGCTACGCATCCTTGAAAAAGATGTCGACGAAACCCGGCAGGTATTCGCCGCCGCGCCGGACGATTTTCGTTTTGCCGCTTCCGTGGCACTGTTTGGCATGCTGGTGAAAAATTCGGCGTACAAAGGCGAAGGCGACATCCGCATGGTAACGAATATCGCGAAACGTTCCGTCGGGCCGGATAAGGGAGGTTACCGCGCGGAGTTTCTGAAGTTGATTAAGCTGGTGAGAAAAAATACGAGCTGGTTGAAGTGACGGTTTTCACTTCTACATAAACATACCGGTTGGCTGAAAAGACTGTTAACCCGCTGAAGCAACTATTTCAACCTGAACGGATACTAACCCGCAGTAGCAACCGCTTCCCGCTTCCACACGAACGTACCGATCAGCATCCCCGCAATACTGCACACCAATCCCACGAACAACGAAGGCGTTTCCGTAACCATCACTTCGCTGTAGATATACCCCGCCGTGCCAAAAACGATCGACAGGATGGCCCCGCTTTCGTTCGACCGTTTCCAGTACAGGCCCGCCGTAAGCGGCACAAACAGCGACACCAGGCTCAATACCGAAGACGAGGCCACCAGCTCGTAAATGTTCTGCCCGCTAAAAGCCATGCCCATTGAAATAGCGGACACGATCACCACCGACGCGCGGATCACGCGGAGGAACTGCCGGTCTGTAATGTTTTTGAAAAAAGGCCGGATGATATTCTCGCCAAGCACGGTGGCCGGCGCCAGTATCGCGCCGCTGGTGGTGCTCATCACGGCGGAAAGCAGCGCGCCGAAAAACAATACCTGTATAAAAAGATTGCCGTGCAGCAATACCATGTTCGGCAATATTTCCTCCGTGCCCAGCGCGGCGAGCTCCGGGTACAGCTGCTGCGCGCAAAGCACGATCAGCAAAGGAATGGAGCCGATCACGAGGTACATCAGCGCGGCGAAGTACGAAGAATACTGCGCCACCTTTTCGCTTTTGCTGCTCATGAGCCGCTGGAACACGTCCTGCTGCGGAATGGAGCCCAGGCCGATGGTGAACCATGCCGCCATGTAATGCAGCCAGCTGTTCCAGTCGTTGTCCGGCAGAAAGCGGAACGTGCCTTCCGGCGCCCGTTCTATCACCGCCTGCATGCCGCCCGCTTTTTGTACGACGATGAACGCGATCACGATAATGCCCGCGATGATCATGATGGTCTGTATAAAATCGGTGACCGATACCGACCACATGCCGCCCATGTAGGTATACGCCATCACGATGAGCCCGCTGGCGATCATGGCGGTGCTGTGCGGCACGCCCATCACGGTGTTGATCACGATGCCCATCGCCACTATCTGCGCGGCGATCCAGCCGAAGTAGGAGGGGATCATCAGCAGGGCGGACACGAGTTCCGCCTTCCTCCCAAAACGTTCCCTGAAATAATCGCAAAAAGTGAGCAGGTTGGTGCGATATAATTTGCGCGCATAGAACAAACCCACCAGCAGCAGGCACAACGACGCGCCGAAAGGATCTTCCATCACGCCGATAAGCCCGTGCTGCGCAAATTCGCTGGTAGCGCCCAGCATGGTCTCGGAACCGAACCAGGTGGCGAATATCACGCAGGTGCTGATGCCAAGCGGCAGGCTGCGCCCGGCCACGATGAAGTCTCCCGCGCTTTTCACGCGGCGCGCGGCCCAGCGGCCGATGAGTATGGTAATAAGGAGATAAACGAGTACGAATGCGGTGAGCATTAGCAGTGATTATTTGATGATGCGGAAACAGTGCCTGAGCAGCTTGCCCTGGAAATCGAAGGGCTCCGTTTGCGCCGTGATGTTTTTGATGGAGGATGCGTGGATGGCGGGCTCGTCCAGCTGGAAGCGGCGCAGGTTGTTGCTGAAATACAGCACGCCGTCCTTTTTCATCGTCAGCAGCACTTTATTCACGAGCTCCGCGTGATCGCGCTGGATGTCGAGAAAGTCCTTCATGCGTTTGCTGTTCGAAAAGGTGGGCGGGTCCAGCACCACGAGGTCGTACGTGTTCAGCTTCAGCTCGTCGAGATGCTGCAGCACGTCCGCATGGATGTAGTGATGTTTGCCCGCGTCCAGCAAGCCGTTCAGCCGCATGTTCTCTTCGGCCCATGCGAGGTAGGTTTTGGAAAGATCGATGGAAGTGACGGAAGCCGCGCCTCCCGCCGCCGCATACACGGAAAAGGAACCGGTGTAGCAGAACAGGTTGAGCACGTGTTTGTCCTTCGCTTCTTCGCGCACCATGTGCCGCGTGATGCGGTGGTCGAGGAAAAGGCCGCTGTCCAGGTAATCGCTGAGGTTCACTTTGAATTTCAGCCCGTCTTCCTGTACGATCAGCTCTTCTTTGGAGAAATCGAGCTTTTCGTACTGGCTTTGGCGGTTCTGTTTGCGCTGGCGGGTGCGGAGGAAAAGGTCGCTGCGCGGAACGTCCAGCACTTTGGCGATCACCTGCTGGCTTTGTTCGAGCCATGCGTCGTAGGCGTCGTCGTCCAGCTTGTGGTCGCTCTGGTATTCGGCCACGTATACTTTGTCTTCGTACAGTTCGATGATGAGGGGAAATTCAGGCAGGTCCCGGTCGTACAGCCGGAAGCAGGTGACGCCCTGCCTCCTGGCGGTTTTGCGGAGGTGTTTCGCGACTTTGGCGAGCCTGTTCTCGAACATCTGGAACTTGTCTGACATAGGTGCAAATATGCGGTTTTTCGCGCGGTTATGCCAGTGGAACGGGGAAATTCCGCGGCGCGGGTCTGCAGGAGTAAGCGGCCCGCTTATATCCTGCGGTTATGACGGATAAATTTTGCCCGGCGATCCGCATCGCCCCGGCGGGGAAAAAAAATCCCCGGCTGCCTGCCGGGGACGCGAATATATTGAAGCTGTTATCAGCTGAAGATATCCTTTACCTTTTCAAAAAATCCCTTCTCGCTTTTTTCGGGGTTCGGTTTGAAGTTGCCGGACTCCTGCATTTTTTCGAGCATCGATTTTTCTTCGGAAGTAAGCGCCTGCGGCGTCCATACGTTTACATGGATCAGCTGGTCGCCTTTTTCGTAGCTGTTCACGGAAGGGAAACCTTTGCCTTTGAGACGGAAGATCTTGCCGCTTTGCGTGCCCGCCGGCACTTTGATCTTCGCTTTCCCGTCGATGGTGGGCACTTCGAGCGATACGCCGAAAGCCGCGTCGGGGAAGGAGATGTGCAGGTCGTACGCTACGTTCAGGCCGTCGCGCTGCAGTTCGGGATGCGGTTCCTCTTCGATGAGTATGAGCAGGTCGCCCGGTGAGCCGCCTCTTTCGCCGGCATTGCCTTTGCCGCTCATGCTGAGCTGCATGCCTTCCATTACGCCTGCGGGAATATCGATGTTCACGGTCTCTTCGCCGTACTGCCGGCCTTCGCCTTTACAGGTGGTGCATTTATTGGTGATCACCTGGCCTTCGCCGTTGCAGGTGGGGCAGGTGGTAACGGTCTGCATCTGGCCCAGGAAGGTCTGGGTCACTTTGCGCACCTGGCCGGAGCCCTGGCAGGTGGTGCAGGTCTGGAAAGAGTTGCGGTCTTTCGCGCCGAGGCCGTCGCAGGTGGTGCAGGTCACGTGTTTTTTGACCTTGATCTTTTTATTGGCGCCTTTGGCGATCTCCTCGTAGTTGAGCTTGATTTTCACGCGGAGGTTGCTGCCGCGGGTGCCCCGGCTCCTTCTTCCGCCGCCGCCCTGGGAGCGGCCGCCGCCAAAGAAGCTGCCAAAGATGTCTTCGCCGAAAATATCGCCGAAGTTGGAGAAGATGTCTTCCATGTTCATATGGCCGCCGCCGTAGCCGCCGCGGCTGCCCATGCCGGCATGCCCGAAGCGGTCGTATTGCGCGCGCTTGTCGGGATCGCTGAGCACTTCATAGGCTTCGGCCGCTTCCTTGAACTTTTCTTCCGCCTCTTTATTGCCTGGGTTGCGGTCGGGGTGGAACTGCATGGCTACCTTGCGGTACGCCTTTTTGATCTCATCCTGCGAGGAGGATTTTGAAACCCCGAGAATTTCGTAATAATCTCTTTTGGTGGACATGTTGATACACTTGAATAGCCCGCTCTGCGCGAGCGGGCTGTGGTAATTATTTTACTACGGGCGCGCCGTTATTTTCCAACAACAACGCGGGCATGGCGGATGATCTTATCGTTCAGGTAATAACCTTTCTGCAGCACGTCCAGTACTTTGCCCTGCAGGTCTTCCGTGGGGGCGGGTATTTCCGTGATGGCGTCATGAAGGTCCGCGTCAAATTCCTGGTGCAGGCTCTCCATGGGTTTCAGCCCTTTGCTTTGCAGCACGCCGGTCAGCTTGTTGAACACCAGCAGCAAACCTTCCTTTACGGCGTCCACGTCGGTGGCCGTTTCGATCTGTTTGGCGGCCCTTTCGGAATCGTCCAGCACGTCCAGCAAAGCGATGATCACTTCCTTGTTGGCAGTATTTATGAGTTCGATGCGCTCTTTGGCGTTACGTTTTTTATAGTTGTCGAAATCGGCGTTGAGCAGCAGGTACTTTTTACGCAACTCTTCCAGTTCACCGCGTAATTTTTCCGCTTCACCGCCCTCTTCCGGAAGGGCGTCGTTCAAATGGGTGGAACCGCTCTGGTTTTCATCTGCATTGATGTCCATTTCATTCGGCCCGGTCTGCCCATTTGCCTGCATATCTTTGTCTTTTTCTGTCATGATGGTATAAATTATCTGCAAATTTACCACCGTCAATAATTTTGCCAAGGGCCGGAGGGTAGACAATTTGGCAGGAAATGCGCTCTATTCATTAGGATATTTCATTATAAGATGGCATTTCTATTCTTTACCCCGAGAATTGTATTTTTGTGCCCGAATTGCAATAAATGACAAAAGTTTTTCTAAAGAAAAAGATACAGAACCGCGTGCTGCTGGGCCATCCGTGGATCTTCGGGAATGAAGTGGGCCAGATCGAAGGGGAAGTGAACGCCGGCGATACGGTGGACGTGTTCCTGCACAACGGCTCCTTTCTCGGCAGGGGCTACATCAACCCGCAAAGCCAGATACTCGTGCGCCTGCTCACCCGCGACCGCAAGGAAGAAATCAACGAAGCTTTTTTTCTCCACCGCCTGCAGAAAGCCTGGGATTACCGCAAAAAGATCGGCTACGTGGAAAATTGCCGCCTCGTGTTCGGCGAAGCGGACGAGCTGCCCGCCCTCGTGATCGACAAATTCAACGATTACCTCGTGATTCAGACGCTCGCGCTGGGTATCGACCGCTGGAAACCGGCCATCGTGGATGCGTTGAACAAGATCTTCTCCCCCAAAGGTATCTATGAGCGCAACGACGTGCCCGTGCGCGAGCTGGAAGGCCTGCCCCAGCAGAAAGGTTTTCTCAGCGCACCTTTCGACACCAATATAATCCTCAACGAAAACGGCCTCCGTTTTCATGTGGACATCGAGAACGGCCAGAAAACGGGCTATTTCCTCGACCAGCAGGACAATCGCCGGGAGATCGAGCATATCGTGAAAGGCGCGGACGTGCTGGAAGCGTTCTGTTATACCGGTACTTTCAGCTGCCATGCGGGTCACTACGGCGCGAAAAGCGTGCTGGGCCTCGATATTTCCGAGCATGCGGTAGCCACCGCCCGCCGCAACGCGGAGCTGAACAACCTGCAGGACATCTGCAAATTCCAGGCGGTGAACGCTTTTGACCAGTTGAAGCAGTGGACGAAGGAAGAAAAAAAATTCGACGTGGTGATACTCGATCCGCCCGCATTCACCAAAAGCCGCGAGAACATTCAAAAGGCAATCACCGGTTACAAGGAGATCAACCTGCGCGGGATGAAGCTGCTGAAGCCCGGCGGCTTCCTGGTCACCGCCAGCTGCACCAACCTCGTCAGCCCGTCGCTGTTCCTCGAAACGATCGATATGGCGGCGAAGGACGCGCGTAAAAAATTGCGGCAGGTAACTTTCCAGACGCAGGCGCAGGACCACCCGATACTCTGGAATATCGAGAACACTACCTATCTGAAGTTCCTGATCGTGGAAGTGCAGTAAGCACGGAGACACATCAAGGAAGCGTTAACATAAACCTTCCTTCTACATCAATACATCAAAAAAGGCCGTCACTGACAATCAGCGACGGCCTTTCCCATTATAAAGAATAAATTATTTCACAACATTGAATTTCCCCGATTCCACGAGCGTACCGTTCTTTTCGCGAAGCTGGAAAATGTACAGCCCGCTGTAGTAATTCTCGAGCGATACTTCGGTGCGCCCTGCCAGGTTCTTGATGTGATCCACTTTTTTTCCAAGGAAGTTGTATACAATAATCTCGTAAACCTTGTCGTTATTACGCTGGATCTCAAAATAGATTTTACTGGTAGCAGGGTTAGGGTATGCTTTCACCACTTTACTCGCACCCTCCTCGGTTGTCTCCGTAGTATGGGAGGATTTGCTTTGGGACCAGGCCGGCAGCGACAAGGTACAGAGCAAAATAAATAAAATGAGAGTAGAGTTTCTTAACATAGTATCCAAAGATAATAATTTTTTTAAATATCAATCAAAAGAATCTGGATTTGGTGTTATTATAAAGATAACAAACGGCGAGCCAAATTGTGTGGATAAATTGTGCTTTTTTTGAAAATTTTAACGCTTGTTAAGAATAGGCTTCAAAAACAGCGATTCTTTCAAAAAATTGCCCGTCCTTCTCTTTATTAACATTTTTGCAAGGTGATCTAAAAGCTCGGACAGTTCACACTGTTGAGTGTAGTGTTGCGGCTGTTGAGGAAATTCTTGAACACCATGCTCACCTCGAAGCCGCCCATGGCCTGGCTGGCCGTCCGCAGCTTCGACACGTTCACGTCGTAGCTTAGCCCGATCTCGTAAGCCCCCATGTCCAGCCGCACCACCGGCACCAGCGCATCGTTCCAGCGGTAGAACATTCCGCCGTAAAAGCCCCGGTCCGATTCCAGCCCCTGGTCCATCAGCCCGTAACCTATCAGGGCCCCGCCCACGAACTCGGAGTAAGCGCCCTGGTGCACCTGGTTGTAATGCGCCACCACTTTTACCCTTTCCGAAACGGGAACGGTGATCCCCATGTTGAAGCTCAATTTCGCGTCCAGCTCCACGGACTGATCGTCGTAAAACGAAACCTTCGGGTTGTTGAAATGGTAATAGGCCGCGCCGATGTAATAGAACGTGCCTTCGCCCAGGTCGCCGTTGTAGCTCATGCCCACGCCCATGTCCCAGTACCCGTAACCGATCTTCGCCAGCCGGCCTTCCTCGCCGGTGGGGGCAAAGGGATCGAAGCGGCCCGCGGTGTACTGGTTGTTGAAGGTGAGATGCTGCGGGTCGAACTGGCGCTGCACATAGCCGCCGGTAAACCCGAGGGAAAGAAAGCTGTTCCTGTTTTCGCTCAGCGATTTGTGATAGTTGATGGCGGGCAGTATCTGCACGGAGCGCAGGTTGGAGGTGCCCGCCTTGTCGTAGGTGAGCTGCAGGCCGGCGGTCACGTGGTCGTTGTAATTGCCTACGGGGAATTTCATTTCCCCGCTCGCCGTGCCGGTCTGGTACGGGATGGTCACGCTGTTCCACTGGTTGCGGTACACGCCCTGTATGCGCACATCGCCCTTGAATATCCCGATCAGCGCCGGGTTGCGCAGGATGGGCGTTTCCGCGAACTGGGACAAATGAATGTCCTGCGCCTGCGCGCCCATCGCCCCTGCTGCCAGGAGGGCGCTTAACCACAGCTTTTTCATGCATTGCAGCGTTTTCATGTTTATCGTAATAAGGTTACATTTCCTTTTAATTCAAATCTTTCCCCGGAGTCGCACAGCCCGTCGAACAGCCAGATGAACACGTCGGAGGCCAGCAGCCTTCCCTGGAAGGTGCCGTTCCAGCCCTGGCCCATATCGTCGATATTGAAATTTTCCCTTCTGAACACTTCCTGCCCCGTGCGGCTGTAGATGCGCAGCGAATGGATGGTGCGGACGCCTTTGCCGCGCGGATAAAAGATGTCGTTCATGCCGTCGCCGTTGGGCGAGAAGGCGTTCGGGAAAAACACCACGCCCGCGTCGCAGAGCAGCTTCACGTTCATTACATCGGTTTTTTTGCAGCCCTCGTTGTTGGTCACCTCGAACGCATAGTCCGTCGCGCTGCGCGGCGTAGCCACGGTTTGCGGGCAGGTGGCGCAATCGATGCCGGTGTTGGGCTTCCATTCGCCGCCGATCACGTCCGGGCTGAACGTGGCGGTGAGGTACACCACGCTGCCGACCGTCACTACCTGGTCCGGCCCGGCATTCACGGTGGGCGCGGGTTTCACGGTTACGGTCACCTGCCCGGAAGCCGTGGGGCAGGCGGCGTCGTGACCAGCCGTTACGGAATAGGTGGTGGTGGTTTCCGGCGTTACCGTCGGCATGGCGGTATTGGCGCCGTTGATGGTATTGGGCGTCCAGTTATAAAAGGTGGCGCCTTCCGCGCGCAGCCGGGTGCTGGTGCCTTCGCACACGGCCGTGTCCGGGCTTACCGTAAGGGTCACCGTAGGCACAACTTTGATCTGCACGGTGTCTTCGGTGGTGCAGCCGAAATTATTGGTGGCGATGGCTTTGTACACCGTGTCTTTCAGCGGGGTAGCCACCGGGTCCGTGCAATTAATACAGCTTAGCCGGTAAGCGGGCTGCCATTGCACGGCGCCGTTGCTCACGCCGGTAAGGCTCACGCCCGCGCCTTCGCATATTTTGGATTGCGCGGCCACGGCGTTGATAAAAGGCGTGGGGTTCACGGTGATCTGCCGCGTAACGGAGTCCGTGCAGTTCCGCGCGTCGGTCACTACCAGCTTTACGTTGTAGTTGCCGCTGGCGCCGTACGTGGTGGCGTCGGGCAGCTGCCGGGTGGAACGATCGCCGTTCCCGAGGTCCCAGCGCCAGTTGGTGAGCGGGATGTTGGGCGAGGGCGCGGACTGGTCGGTGAAGGTAACGGCCTGTCCCTCGCAGGCGCCGGCCGCCAGCGCAAAGCCTGCCTGCGGCGCTATCACCTGCAGGTGATCGGTTTTGACGATGGTATCGTTGCAGTAGGAAGCCGGGTCTTTATACCGGATGATGAGCATGTCGGTAAACGTGCCGGTCGTTTCCATTTTTTTCAGGATGTCCACTTCCGTGGTCACGAGCGAGGTGCCGTCGCCAAAGCGCCATTCGTAGCTGTCCACCAGCGTATGCGGCACGTGCACCACGCCGTAAGGCACATCGCTGCTGCGGCAGATGGTGCCTACGCCGGTATGGAAGTCCGCGGAGAACACCTGTATGGTCTTGTAAATGGAGCTGACGCAGTTCTGCGCGGTATTCCTCACCGTCAGCCGCACGTTGTAAGTGCCGGGATGGCTGAAGGTGTGGGTGGGATGGGCGCTGTAGTCCATCGGTGAATTATCGTCGAAGTACCATTCATAAGTATCCGATGGCGAGCCGGCGGAGGTGTTGGTGAAATTGAAAGTGCTGCGCATGTCGCACCTGCGCGCGAAGCTGAAGCTCGCCACAGGGCCGGTGCTGCTGATGGTGACGGGCTGGGCCTGCGTGTAACAGCCGTTGGAGCCCGCGCTTAGTTGTATGGTAACGTTGCCGGCTACACGGAATTGATGGTTGATGTCGTTCTCCGGCCCTTCGTGGGCCGTGCCGTCGCCAAAATCCCAGCGGTACCGGTCGGCGTTCGAAGCGGTTGCCAGCAGGCGCGCGCTGGTGCCGGCGCAGTTGTCGGGCCGGGTAACGGTAAAGCTTACGTTTTGCGGGGCTTCGCCGGCTTTGACGAGCTGCGGGAAGTTTTTCAGGACGGTGCAGCCTCCCTGCGTGGTAACGGCCAGGCTTACGTTATACGCGCCGGGCGTGCTGTATACATGCGAAACGTTGGCGGTGGGGGAGTTGGCGCTCTGCCCGTCGCCAAAGATCCAGGCGTACCGGGTAACGGGATCGTTGTTGCTGGAAGTAACGGTCACGTCCATGTTCGCGGTGAAAGGAATGCAGCCTTCCAGCTGCGGGGTGTTCAGCCGGATCTCCGGCGAGGCGATCATGATGTAGCCGTTTTTGGTGAGGGTGGACGAGCAGCCGGTGGTGTTCACGACGGTGAGCTTTACGTCAAAGGTGTCCACCCTGGTGTATTGATGCTGCACGACGGCATCGGTGGTGGTAAGCGGCGCGGAGCCGTCGCCAAAGTCCCAGGTGCGGTGATGACCGCCGGGCGTATTGTCCGTAAAAGTAGCGGTGTAAGGGCCGCAGCCTTTCTGGTTGTCCACGGAAAATGCCGCTACGGGCATGGGATATATTTCGAAATTACGTGTAGCCGTCGCCGTTGCAAGCTGGTAATAAGCCGTGAGCTTTACAGACACCGGGCCGGGCGCGGCAAAAACGATCACCGGGTTGGTTTCGGTGGAGGTACGCCCGTCCCCGAATTCCCACAGGTAGTTCTGCGGGCTGCCCGTGCTCGTATTTTGAAAAGTGACCTTCACGGGCGCGCATTGGCTTTGCGGCCCGGCCGTATACGTAAATCCCGCCTGCTGCGCATGCAGCAGCGGCGGACCGGCCAGGAGGCAGAAAATGAAAGCATACAGGTTTTTCTTCTTAGGTAACTTCATTTTTCACGGATATGGGACACTATAGGTTATGGATTACACAAATCTATAATATTATTTCAATATAACCATCATTATCGCAGCAGGGTGATGTTTCCCTTCAAAAGCATCGACTCGTTGCCGTTGCAGATCACTTCCACATAATAAATGTACACGTCCGGGTTGAGCAGCGTTCCGTTAAAACGGCCGTCCCAGCCGCAGGAAGGGTCGTCGCTCTGGCAATTGTTCCTTTCGAACACCTGCTGCCCCCAGCGGTTGAATATCCTGAACGATTTGACGGCGTTGATGCCCCGCCCGCGAACGTAAAAAATGTCGTTCATGCCGTCCCCGTTCGGGCTGAAGGAGTTGGGAATGAACGCGCTGGAACCGTCGCAGATCAGCCGGATGGGCAGCAGCGTTACGGACGTGCAGCCAAAGCGGTTGGTGGTGGTGATGTTGTAGGTGACGTTCTGCAGCGGCGTTACTTCCGGGTTCGGACAGGTGTAACAATCCAGCCATTTCACCGGGTACCAGCTCCAGCTGGTGATGTCGCCGCTGCCGGTTACGTTCAGCACCATGGAGGTGCCGGCGGACATGATCCTTTCCGGGCCGGCCTCCACCACGGGCGAGGGATGCACGGTAACGGTCACCAGCGCGGTGTCGGTAAAGCAGGCGTCGCTGCCGTAGCCGATCACCTGGTAAGCGGGGGTTTGTTCCGGCCTTGCTCCCGGGTTGGGAATATCGCTGCGGCTAAGACCGGTTTCGGGTATCCAGCGGTAGC
>CBINIO010000051.1:0-13860 GCA_966250725.1 uncultured Chitinophaga sp. | reverse complement strand
AAAAGCAACTCAACGTAAACGGCAACATCAAAGCGCGCAAGGTTAAAGTCACGCTTACAGACTGGCCGGATTATGTATTTGCCGAAGATTACGGATTGATGCCCCTGCAGCAGCTGGGTGATTATATTGCGGCCAACAGGCGTCTGCCCGGCGTACCGTCTGCCGAAACGGTGAAGCAGGAAGGGCTTGAATTGGGTGAGAACCAGGCTGTGCTATTGAAAAAGATCGAGGAGCTGACTTTATATATCCTCCGGCAGAACGAAAGACAGGAAGCGATGGAAAAGAAAATGACGGAAATGGAAAAAAGGTTGAACGCGCGTCAGCAGTGACCGGAGGGGTTGATCTCAATCCTGTACCCCCGCCGGTTCAGGGTCCGCCAGTATTTTATTCTTTACCCATTCGTCCATGAGCGCCTTGCAGATCTTCTCATATGTGCTGTTTTTGAAGTTGCTGAAGACGAATATTTCGCCTTTCCATATCACTTTGCTGTCCGCCGGGTCGGCCAGTATGGCCATAAAGGTGCCGCGGGGCGAGCCACGTTTGCGTGGGGCTGGTCGCAGGGCAGACGATCGCCGGGAGGTGTAAGGGCCGGCCCCGAACGCCTGGTCCATCAGGTTCAGTAACCTCGGGTCTATTACCGGCATCACGAGCTTCGCCGTATCGTCGTGGGGTAAATCATAAATAGCCAGCACGGCGTCCACCTGGTGTTGCCGGACGGCGGCCCTGATCTTTTGATCGATGTTTTGCCGCTGGTTACCCATCGGTTCCAGGGTGCTGTTCATTTCCCGTTGACTGAAGCTGCCGGCCAGCGGAACATAAAGGTTTTTCGTGAAAAGCCGGGTGCTGACAGACCCGACGCTGATAACGAGCACGCTTTTATAGGGTTTTGAAACGTTCGCAGATGCGTAAGTAAGCACGCCATCGCTGGTAAGTTTGGCCGGAACGATGGAATCCTTTTTTTCCTGGGCGTGTGTACAAATGCAAGGCAGCAGGAAGAATAATGACAGGAGAAACGTGCGGTACATGGATAAACAGGTTAGTGGGCTGTAAAATATGCAAACGGATATATTATTCAAAATTGCCCCGGCGTTGCATTGTCTTCCCGAAACGACCTTCTTGCAAATTCCGGAAGGAATATTTATTTTCATTTCCACACCCAAACCCTTTATCTATGGAATATAACCAGGAACACCTGCTCGGAAGCGACATCAATCTCGTACAGGCTTCGAGCGGTAAACGATTTGCCAACCTTCTCATCGACAATATCTGTTTTATTGTAGTGGGCGTTTTTATGTTTCTGATGCTGGACGCTATCACGCCGGCATATACAATGTTCATTGAAAGCTCGGCATGGGGCGATTTTATTGACAGGATCGTCTGGATACTGGTTTATGGCATTTTTATGGGGTGCCTCGAAACGATCATGAAAGGAAAAACGCCCGGCAAATTCATTACCCGCACACGGGTGGTAAATGAAGATGGTACGCCCATTTCCGCCGCCACCGCTTTCAAAAGAGGGCTTATCAGGTGCATCCCTTTTTGTGCGCTCAGCGCGCTTGGCTCGCCCTGCTACCCCTGGCACGACAGCTGGACGCATACCTACGTGATCGACGAAAAAACATCATCGCTCGGGCAGGATATGTAGTTGTACATTACGCCTCGCCGCCTCTCAGCGCGATCAGTTTTTCGTAAATATGGCGGGTAACCTCGCCCGGCTTGCCTGTGCCGATCGTTTGCCCGTCAATTTCCAGTACAGGCAACACTACTTTCGTGGTGCTGCTGATGAAGGCTTCGCGCGCATCCCGGAGATCTTCCAGCAGCACCGTTCCCTCTTTCACGCCCAGGTTTTCCAAACCCAGTATCTTTTTCCGGGTGATGCCTTTCAATATCTTCTCCGCCGGCGTAACGATCTCCCCGTTTTTTGTAACGACAAAAAAGTTGGCGCGCGGGCATTCGCGGATGGCGCCATGCTCGTGGTACAGCACATCGTCCGCCTGCTTTTCGCTGATGAACGGCTGCAGGTAGATGGATTGGAGATAGTCGATCGTTTTTACCTGCGGAAGCTGGCGCTGGTGGTCGTAGGTAACCAGTCGGATGCCTTTTTCAAACGCCGTCCCGTTGAAGTTATAAGCGTTTTGCGTGATGAGCAGGTTGGGCTTTGCGGGTGTGTAACCGTTTTCGGAGTAGCCGCCGGTGAGCGTGAGACGGATGCCGGAATGCGGCAGGCCGTTCCTTTCGATCAGCCCGGCGATCAATTGTACGAGGGTTTCGCGGGACGGTTCTACAGGAAGATTCATGACCCCGGCCGAATGATAGAAACGGTCAAGATGGTCGTTGAGAAAAACGGGTTGGCGGTCCTTCGTCCTGAAAAAATCGAATATGCCATAGCCGCGCTGGATGGACAGATCGCTGATGGCGATCTTCGCGTCCTGCTGCGGTATGTATTGACCGTTGATCACGGCGTATAACTGGCTCATGGTATGCTATTGTGTTCTTTAAGGATCGGTAAAACCTTGTCCAGCGGCAGCGCTTCGATAGTACGGCCGTGGTTGCCGGTCATGGTTTTCGCGGCAAAAAGCGAATTGATGATGGCTTCTTCGGTGGCTTCGTTCACCGCCATAAAAAGCGGTGACATAACGTTGTTGTGCAGCTGGGGGAGGTCCATTACCGGGTTGTCGCTGTCGTGTGGAATGCGGTAAGCGGTGGAGAAAACAATCACATAATCGCCGCTGCCGTTGGATGCGATGCCGCCGGTTTTGGCGAGACCCAGCATGGCGCGTTTGGCGAGCCGCATGAGATTGCGGTGCCCGAGCGGGGCGTCGGTAGCGACCACTATCATGCATGAACCGTCCGCGTTGTTGAGCAATTGATCGCTGAAATCGAACCAGCCAAGCGCCTTGCCCACGGGAGCGCCGTTGATTTGCAGCGTTCCGCCGAAATTTGTTTGCACCAGTACGCCGACGGTATATCCGCCAAGACTGGCCGGCAATTTCCGCGACGAGGTGCCGATGCCGCCTTTGAAGCCGAAGCAGACGGTGCCCGTTCCCGCGCCGACGTTGCCTTCGCTCACTTTTCCCGTGTCCGCCTCCAGGATGGCCTGCAATACATCTTCTTCCGTTACGTGCCTGCCGCGGATGTCGTTGAGATAACCGTCGTTGGTCTCTCCGACAAGCGCGTTCACCGAGCGTACATTCTCGTTTCCCTTTTCGCGCAGGGTATAACCGGTCAGCGCGTTCATGGCGGTGGGTACGCTGAGGGTATTGGTGAGCACGATGAGCGTTTCAAGATTGCCCAGCTCGTTTACCTGCGTGCTGCCCGCCAGCTTGCCAAAACCGTTGCCGGTATACACCGCCGCGGGCACTTTTTCCCGGAAGATGCTGCCGCTGTGCGGCAAAATCGCGGTCACGCCCGTGCGGACGGAATCGCCTTTCACCAGCGTGGTATGGCCTACTTTCACACCCCTCACATCGGTGATGCTGTTCAGCCTGCCGGGCTGCATTACCCCGGTGACAACGCCGTAATCCCGCGCGCGTTGCTTTTCCTGCGCGCGTAGTGCGGCGGGTAAGAAAAGCAGGAGGAGAATGACCGGTTTCAACATACCACAATGATACACAATTTCGGGATGCCGGGCAGGATCAGCACTCCGCGCATTGTTTTGAACATGTAATTGAACGATTTCCGAAAAGTTTGAATCGGCGCCGCTTCCGCTGATCCCGCCTTTTTTGTCGTATAACGCCTGTTTTATGTCGTATCCGCACACCAGCGGAACCGGATGACGGTAGTATGTTTGCATTACGGATCAAACACCATTATTTAAAACAAAAAAACGCAACAAATATGAACGCCCCCAGCAAGACTAAAGTAACCATCGAAGCCACGATCAACGCCCCGGTTGAAAAAGTATGGGAATACTGGAACGAACCTTCTCATATTACCCAATGGGCCTTTGCTTCGGACGACTGGCACGCGCCGCGCGCGGAGAACGACCTTCGGGTAGGCGGCAAATTCCTGACGAGGATGGAAGCAAAAGACGGCAGCTTCGGTTTCGATTTCGTCGGTGAATATACCGATGTCGTGGAAAATAAACTGATCGGTTATATTATGGGCGACGGCCGTGAAGTAAGAACGGAATTTGCGCCCGCAGGCAACGGAACAAAGATCGTGTCCGTGTTCGACGCTGAGGACCAGAATCCCGTCGAAATGCAAAAAGCAGGCTGGCAGATGATCCTGAACAATTTTAAGAAACACGTGGAGGGCTGATCTGCAAACGATTTCAGAAGAAAAAATTTCGCCGTGGGTAGCTGCGCGCGAAATTTTTTGCTTTAAAAAAATACGTACATTCCGTTTGTAACAAATGGAATTGGCAATGAAAACACCACTGGAAAAGGAAAGGCAGATACTTATCGACACCTTTGACGGGTTCACGGATGACTACTTGAAAACTTTAGCGGAAATTTCTAAAGCATCGGCAGTCGATCTGGAAGACATGATCGAGATCGTTTTTACTTCTCCTGATTTTGTACGGGTGCCCGGCAAGCTGAAAAACGGGCAACCGGTGTATACCACCAGGAAAGTATACCGGAAGAGGACGCCGTTCCTCCTTCAATTGTTAACCGCATTCTAACACGGGCTTGCGCCACTGTGCGGAATGCAATGATCAAACTTGCAATGAATTTTTTTCATCAACCTATTGTTTGTTGTATCCTGGGGGCGGTTGCCGTGCAGCTCTTAAGCATTATCGATTCGTGCCGCCACTCCGCAAACGAAAGACCGGATTACCGGTCCTTGCGTTTTTATGTAAAATTTCTGGCATCAGTGTCGGTAGCCGCCATTGTCGGCTACATCTATTTCGAAAACGCGGATGCCTACGACCGTATCGTTTATTTTCATACGGGCGCTTCCGCGCCGCTGCTGATCAGGTCGCTGTCGGCATCCATGCCCCTGGTCGTGAAGCCGAAGGAATAAGCGGGGTTATTTCGTTTTCTTCAACTTCTTCGCGGCATTTTCCGCATTTTCCTGTACCCTGAACTTTACCATTCCCGCGATCATGTCGTAAGGGATAGGCATGCTTTTGGGCAGCTGTACCGTGCTTTTGGACATCTCATAAGGGGAAAGCTCTTTTTTGAACTTTTCGAAAACAGTGAATGGCGGAGGGAAAGACAGGCTGTAATGTGCCTTGTAAGCGGAGAAATAGATCACGAAACCATTTTGTTTGTAAGCAGGGATCTGGTAGCTGATCACTTCCTCGGAACCAGGCGCGGCTTTCCGGATGGTTTCCCGGATCTTTTGCAGCACCTGCTGTTCTTCCTTCGGAAATGTCCCGATATACTGGTCTACGGTCTCGAATTTTACTTTTTCTGTTGCCATGGATGAATGATTTATTTATCCAAAATTACCAAAGCAGCACGGCGTTTTACCATGCGGATCATGACAAAAAAGGGGTGAATTGCGACAGGGGCACATAATTTGTGACCCAAAGGCTAAAAAGATCGTTATGGAAAAAAGGATACTGGGGATCGTATTCTCCCTCATGGGCGCCATCGGGCTGGTCATGGCCGCCGTAACCTTTGTAAACGGCGGCAGCGGCACGCGCAATGTCAAGCTGATCATCATCTACGCAGTGCTGGGGGCCGTATTCTTTTTTGCAGGAATGGGGCTCATCAGGAATACCAAAGACAAACCTTCCTGAACCGGTACTGGGGTGTTTTTTACCCAAAGGACAAAGTACAGGAGTAATAGTTAATTAAACTAATTACTGTATTTTTCCGCCCTAAACTGAATTTTAGTATGAGAAACCTGCTTGTATTCCCGGCAGCCTGCCTGGCTTTATTTTATTTTACCGCCTGTAAACAATCGCAAAGGGCCGCTTCCGGCGGCGAAGGGCTCGAAGCCGTGATGTCCGTGCCCGCCGGCACACCCGCGGGCAATCCTGTGATGCTGAGCTTTACCGTGTATAACCATACCGCCAAAGACACGCAGTTCTGCAAATGGCATACGCCGTTCGAAGGTTTTATCAGCGCTTTCCTCGACATCCGCGATTCGGCCGGCGTAAACGTGCAGTACCGCGGCGCCATGGCTAAAAGAGTGATGCCGCCGCCGGCGGAAGCTTATATACAATTACCGGCCGGGGACAGCGTGTCCGTTACGGTAGACCTCCTCAAAGGATACGATCTCACCCGGCCCGGCCATTATAAAGCCGTCTACCAGGGCGGCGGCATGAGCGGGCTGGAAAAAGTGAACGAGATCAGTTTTTCCGTACAATAATAATTAAACGGCAGGGGAGCGGTCCCCTGTCGTTTTTTAGCGTTCGACGTATAGGGGTTTACGTTATACCCGTGAGTACACCTGCCGCATCTTCCCCATACAAAATACCGGCGCCATCACCCCCATCTTCTCCTATAAAAAATACCACGCCATCCCCTGACAGCATGTAAAATTTACACAGTCAAAAACCATAACAATTTATTAACCGTTCGTGAAAACACCCCTGCCGTAACCTTCATTATTATTGGCATTCCCGCCTTTCATTTTTTAACACCCGCGCGGGAACGCAACTACACCGTTTTCGTAGATTTCAGAAGCCATTTGTCAGGAATCGTTTATATTACGTTATCAACCGTTTAAAGTCAGTCTGGTAGCTATATTCATCATTAAAGGTCAAATGTTTTCCACGTAACATTCCGTTAATATGTGAGTGTTTTTTTCGCCCTCGTATTCGTAATCAAATCTTAATTGCTTTCCATGAACAAAGTCTACTTTCCTAACCGTATGCTGCAATCGTTTTTTGCGCTATTGGTTTGTGGTCAATGCAGCGTTTTACCCGCCGTCGCGCATGAGAGACCGGCGCCCGCTGGCAACGAAACGTTTTTCAGGCAAACCGTAAAAGGTACCGTTAAGGACGCGGCTACCGGCATGCCGCTGGCCGGCGCCACCATCGGCGTAAAAGGCGCGGCGCAAACCACCAGCTCGGACGATAACGGTGCTTTTACCATCACCGTGCCGGACAATGCCGCCAGCCTGATGGTTAGTTATGTGGGTTACGTAACCCAGGAAGTGCCCATCGTTGGCAAAACGACCGTTGAAGTATTGATGCGTACATTATCTACCGACCTCAGCCAGGTAGTAGTGGTAGGTTACGGTACGCAAAGCCGGAAAGACGTTACGGGCGCTACGAAAACCCTTAAAAGCGCCGAATTCAACAAAGGGATCATCAACGCGCCGCAGCAGCTGCTGCAGGGCAAAATGGCGGGCGTGAACGTAACCTCCGCCAGCGGCGAGCCCGGCGGTATGCTCGGCATCACGGTACGCGGCCCCGGCGGCGTGCGCACCGGCAATACGCCTTTATTTATCGTGGACGGTTTGCCGCTGGACAACTCCAGCACCGGCGGCGGCGACCCGCTCAACTTCCTCAACCCGCAGGATATCGAATCCATCGACGTATTAAAGGACGCCTCGGCCACGGCCATCTATGGCGCGCGCGGCGCCAACGGCGTGATCCTCATCACCACCCGCAAAGGCAAAGCCGGCGCGTCCACCCTCGGCTTCTCAGCGGGCGTGGGCTTCTCCACCATGGCGCGCGCACTGCCCGTATATTCAGCGGACGAATTCCGCAAACAGGTGGTAGCCATCGGCGGCGACCTGGACGACCAGGGCGCGAACACGGACTGGCAGAAGGAGATCTCCCGCACGGCGGTGACCCAGAACTACAATCTCAACCTCAGCGGCGGCGCGGACAAGCTCACGTATTACGCCTCCTTCGGCATGCAGAAGCAGCAGGGCGTGCTGAAAAATAACGATATGAACCGTTACTCCGGCCGCTTCAACGCCACGCAAAAGTTCTGGGACGACGCGCTGACGATCGAAGCGAACCTCGGCGTTGCCAATACCAAAAACGAACGCCCGAACATCGGCAGCCTGATCGGCGACGCCATCAGCAACAACCCGACCTACGCGGCGCGCGACGAGAACGGCAACCCCGCGAGCTACGCCACTTTCAGCAACCCGCTTAAAACGCTGGAGCTGGAAGACGATATCACCACCATCAACCGCGTAACCGGCAACATCAGCCCCTCGCTGCGCATCATCAAAGGCCTGGTGTACAAGCTGAACTTCGGCATCGATAATTCCAATTCCGTGCGCGACATCGTGAGCCGCCCCAGCGCAATTCCGCAGCGGGACGGCCGCCTCGAGACCTGGAACACTTACAACCGCAATACGCTCATCGAAAATTACCTCACGTATTCTTTCGAGAAAGCGCAGCACAACTTCTCCGCGCTGCTGGGTTATTCCTACCAGAAATTTTTCCTGCAGGGCCGCAATACGAGCATCAACAAATTCCCCATCGTGCCGGTCGATCCCATCTACAATCCCGGCCTCGGCCAGGAGCTGACGCTGGCGGCCAACAAACCCGGCGGCTTCGCCCTGGAGAACGAGCTGCAAAGTTATTTTGCAAGGATCAACTACGCGTACGACGACCGCTACCTGCTGACGGTGAACTTCCGCGCGGACGGTTCCTCCAAGTTCGGCGAGAACAACAAATACGGCTACTTCCCTTCATTTTCCGCAGGATGGCGCATCAGTGAAGAAGCCTGGATGAAAGGCTCCGCCTTCAGCAACCTGAAGCTTCGCGCCGGCTGGGGCATCACGGGCAACCAGGAGATCCCCTCCAAGATCACCCAGCAATTGTATAACTCCACCGTATCCGCGGGCAGCAGCTACCCGCTGTACGTAAGCGGCCCTTACCCCGCGGGCACCACTTTCAACCGCTTCGCCAACCCTGACATCCAGTGGGAAACTTCAAACCAGACGAATATCGGTATCGACTTCGGTTTCCTGAACGGCGGGCTGACGGGTTCTATCGACGCATTCAGCAAGACATCCAGCAACATCCTGCTGGAAGTGATCCCCGCCGACCCGGTGCAGCCGGCCACCACTTACTGGTCTAACGTAAAGGACATGGAGATCGTGAACCAGGGCATCGAGCTGGACCTTGACTATACGCACAAAACCAGCCGCGACCTTACATTGAACGCAGGCGGCAACATGACGCTGCTGCGCAACGCAGTAAAAAACTCGCCCTACACCGTTATCCCCTCCGGCTCGGCTTCCGGCGCGGGGCTTACTTCCGCCACCATCAACGGTTATATCAACGGCGAATCGGTGGGCACATTTTTCCTGAAAGAATGGCTGGGCTTTGATAAGGACGGTGAGAACATTTTCCGCGACGTGGACGGCGACGGTTCCGAATCGGACAACGACCGCGTGGTAATGGGCTCCGCCTTGCCGACGGTCATGTACAGCTTTCACCTCGGCGCCAATTTCAAAGGCTTCGACCTGCTCGCCAACTTCAACGGCATGTCCGGCAACAAGGTGTACGACAATACCGCGAACGCGAGCTTCTTCAAACAAAATCTTGCAAAAAGCCGGAACACCACCCCGGAAGCGGTCAAATATCCCGAGGAATCCATCGGCAACCCGGCCCCGGTCAGCTCACGTTACCTGAAGAACGGTT
Source organism: uncultured Chitinophaga sp. (assembly GCA_966250725.1). Taxonomy (GTDB): domain Bacteria; phylum Bacteroidota; class Bacteroidia; order Chitinophagales; family Chitinophagaceae; genus Chitinophaga. Next base: position 4,349 of record CBINIO010000051.1, on the reverse strand, counting down.
CGTACCTGCGCATGAACAACCTCACGCTCGGTTATAATTTTAATACCCGCGCGCTGGGCATCAGCAAATACGCTTCCTTGCTGCGGTTTTCCGTTACGGCTCAAAACCTGTTCGTGATCACCCAATACGACGGCTACGATCCCGAAGTGAATACGGACCGCACGATCAACGGCGTATCGTCCTATGGCATCGACTGGCTGAGCTATCCTAAAGCGAAGTCCATCATTTTCAACTTAAATGTTTCATTTTAATATCCCGGATCATGAATAAGAAAATATTAGCACTACTGCTGGGCCTCCTGATAACCGCCGGTTGTACGAAGCTGGACGAAAAAATCCTGGATGAAACTTCTTCCACCGGCGCAACGGAAAAACAGATCGCGGAAGGCCTGATCGCGCCGGTATACGCCAAGCTGCCGGACATTTTTCTGCATACCCGGTATTTCGCGCTGCAGGAAATTTCAACGGACGAGGCCATTCTGCCATACCGCGGCGGTACGGACTGGGGCGATAACGGCATCTATATTTCCCTTCACAGACACGAAACCACCAGCAGCGACCCGAACGTGCGCAACACCTGGAACGAGATTTTCCTCGGCATCTCCCGCGCCGTTACGGCCATGCACGAGCTGCCAAAAAATAACGACGCCAGCGCGAAGCTGTTCCTCGCCGAAGCCCGGGGCATGAAAGCGTATTACTGCATGCTCACGATGGACCTGTTTGGCGTGGTGTTTAAAAAGGAAGACCCTTCCGAAACCTCCGTCATCCTCCGCGGCCAGGAAGCGCTGGACTATCTGGTTTCCGAATTTGAAGCGGTGGAACCTTTGCTGGAAAACAATACCGGTCCCGGCAGGCTTTCCAAAGCCGCCGTTTGGGGATTGCTGGCCCGCCTGCATCTCAACGCCGCCGTGTACCGCGACCGTTACTCAGCGTCTTTCACATTCGATAAAGCGGATATGGACAAAGCGGTGGAGTACTGCGACAAGATCATCAACAGTCCCAATTATACCTTGTCGCCCAGTTATTTCGCGCTGTTTGACGATGAGAACCATACGAACAAGGAATTGGTTTTTGCCGTAGATCAGCGCGCCGATCTGAACGGGCATAACCGCATGGCGTATTTTTCGCTTTCCGGCGACCAGTTCCCGCTGCCGGCCTATGTAGGCGCCAACGGTACGGACGGGCCGGGCATCACTTCCGACTTTTACCGCAGCTGGGTGAATGCGTACGCACCGGTGGACCCCGCCGATGCGGACCCGCGTTTTTATAAAGAGAACATGAGCATCTATTCGCATCCTGAGGACAGCTGCGTGGCTGCCGACCAGTTCGACACGAACCGCGGTATCCTGCGCGGGCAGCAATACGGGCTTATCCGCAAAAGCGGCGCCTTTGTAAAATGCGCCGACGGTAAAATGAAAGTAGGCCCGCTGTTTTACGACACCCGCAGCAGGCCCACCATGCCGGTGAATTTCACCGAACAGTGCGACTTCACCGTAGCAGGCAGCAATTACAACACGGGCTTCCGGGTATCCAAATACGAGTTCAGCAAAACTTCCGTGAGCGGCCGCAACTTCGGGGAGCACGACATCGTGATACTGCGCCTTGCAGACGCTTACCTGATGCGCGCCGAAGCCAAGCTGAGAAGGGGAGACCCCGCCGCGACCGCGCTGGCCGACGTGAACTTCGTGAGGGCCTCCAGAACGGCGTCCACACCCGCGGCCCCGCTTACGTCCATCAATCTCGACCTGCTGTTCCGCGAAAGAGGTTTCGAGTTCTACTGGGAATGCCAGCGCCGTACGGACATGATCCGCTTTGGCAAATACGAAGGCTCCTGGACGGAGAAAGACAACACGGATAAGAACAAACGGATCTTCCCCATCCCGCAGACCGCTATAGACGGGGCGTCCATTATTCCCGGGTATCTTGTGCAGAACCAGGGGTACTAATACATCAACCAATATTTAATATCACGGGCGTGCAGCTGTAAATGATGCACGCCCTTTTTCTTAATGCGCCCGCCGGGAGCGGAGTGCGGGTTACCTGTATTTGATGCCGCAAAAGAAGCGGACTTCGCTCAGGATCACAACCTAATACGGCTCGGCGCCCGTAGATTGCAAATGACGGCTGATCTCGCCGAACAGAATTTTTTTGTCGAAAGGTTTGGTCACGATGGAAGACGCGCCGGCTTCGAGCAGCTCGTCCTTGTTGTCCAGCTTGCCCGTGACGATGATCACCGGCACGTCCCGGAACTCGGCGCGGCTGCGGATGTAGCGCAGCGTGTGCAGGCCGTTCATCTCCGGCATCTGCCCGTCCAGCAGGATGCAGTCCGGCAGAATATTGCACTGGTCAAGCGTTTCGATCAGCTGCCGGCCGTTGATGCTGCCGGATACGGTGCAGCCGAAGGATTGCAGCAGGTCCGACAGCAGGCGGTGGTTCAGCAGGTCGTCCTCCGCGAAAAGCACCAGGGAATCGTATAGCCGGTACCGGTAGTGATCGTGCTCTTCCGGCAGGTTGCAGGGGTGCCCGGCTTTGAGCGGCAGCTTTACGGTGAAGGTGGTTTCGCGCGCGCTGCTTTTTACATGACAGGCGCCGTTAAACCTGTCCACGATGCTTTTCACGATATACAGCCCCAGCCCGGAACCTTCCTGGTGGCCCGTTTTGGCGGTGTAGAACTTTTCAAAAAGATGTTTCAGCTTGTCGTCCGCGATCTGCGGGCACTGGTTGCTGACGGATATGCGGAAGAACGTGTCGTCCGCCAGCACCTTCATCGTGATCTCGCTGTGCTCGTCCGCATATTTAACGGCGTTGGACAGCAGGTTGGTGATCACGATGCCCAGCTGGTGGCTGTCGCTGACGATGATAGGCGGTAAGCCCTTGTCGATATCGAGCTGAATGCCCACGCCTTTCAGCCGTGCCTTGACGCGGTGAATGCCTGCGATATTGCTGAGAAAGGGGCGTATGTGAAAGGTCTGGTTTTGCAGCTGCTCTATTTTCCCGCTTTCGATCTCGCCCATGCTCAACACGTTGTTCACGATGTTGTTCATGCCCGCGTTGATAATGCCCAGCTGCTCGATGTACGGGCGGATGCGCTCGAGGTCGGGGTTTTCCTTCGCGTCGTTCCTGAGCAGCTCCAGCAGGATGGAATTGGCGGTGAGATTGTTCCGCAGCTCGTGCGTGGTTTTGAATACGACCATTTTCACCTGCTGAAGGAGGCGTTTGTTTTCCCGGACGTAATAATACAGCACCAGCGCGTCGAACAGGAGGAAGGAAGGCGTGGCGATCCAGCGGAACAGGTATTGGTTGCGCAATGAAATTTCGATGGGGAGGAAGAAGCGGAAGTAAAAGTTCAGCTCGAGAAAAAGCAGCGTCAGCAGCGAGGCGGCAATACCCAGCGTACGTTGCCATTTCCCCTGGTACACGAGGAAACAAAGCCCGAAAAGAAGCACGACGATCAGCGAAAAGTTCATCAGCTGCCCGAGCAGCACGGAAAAATACAGCACGCCCGCGCAATGCACGAGCAGCAGGCCAAGACCGGCCGCGTTGTAACGCCGCATGCCGTTGAGCGCGATAATGCCGGCGAACAGCAGGCCTTCCGCCATAGCGGGAAAAAATATCGCGGGCAGACCGGTGGCGCGGTACAGCACGCAACCCACGGCAAAGGCGAGCACGGCGGTGATAGAACAGAGGGTATTGACCAGCCGCACTTTTTTCCGGGCGCCTTCTTCCAGCCCGGAAGTGCCGGCTTGTATAATAGCGTTGCCGGCTCGCGGGATAAAGGCAAGCCAGTGTTTCATGATTGGCAGGGGCTCCATGCTTGCGGAGTTTGTTTGGGTGTATTCGGTAACAGTGGTGTGATCGGTTTTAATGGCCCGAAGGTAATCAAATCCGAAAGCGTATTTGTTAAATGGTTGTGAATGGTCGCCTGGCCGGAGCAACGGTTAAAAACGCGAAACGGGAATGGATGACTGCGCGGCGGGTTTTATAAAAACGAAAAAAATTAGTAAAGAAAATGCAGGTAGGGGATTAGGTTTCCTGGAAAAACGCTAAATTTGTTAGTATGAAACGTTCCGGGTCGGCAGACCTGCCTTTGCATTATGGTTATGTGCCCCGCTGGCTGGCGGAGAGAATGGCGAAGCTCGGGCTGGCCGTTACGGAAGCTATTCTCATCGAATACGGTCACGACGCTTTTCTCAGCCGTATGAGCAGCCCGTTCTGGTTCCAGAGCCTGGGGGCGGTGATGGGGATGGACTGGCATTCTTCCGGCATCACCACTTCGGTGATGGGTGCGCTCAAAAGGGCGATCAACCCGCGGGCGAAGGAGCTGGGCCTTTTTATCTGTGGCGGGAAAGG
>CBINIO010000050.1:0-13975 GCA_966250725.1 uncultured Chitinophaga sp. | reverse complement strand
ATGAGGTGTTAACACCTTCGGTTTGATATTTTTTAGGGAAATGAGGTGTTAACACCTTTTGATTTTTTTTTGAAAAGTGAGGTGTTAACACCTTCTGTTTTTTTTTGAAAAGTGGGGTGTTAACACCTTCTGTTTTTTCTGAAATGAGGTGTTAACACCTTTTGATTTTTTTTGAAAAGTGAGGTGTTGGCACCTTCGAAAAAAAAGCGGATGCCGATCGGCACCCGCTTTACTATTTAAAGCAAATCTTATTTCCCTTTCTTCACAATTCCCTCCAAATTCATAATCCTGATATTCCTGAAATCGATCGGCTGCCCCTCGCTCTGCAGCGCAATAAACCCGGACGACAGCACTTTCCCGTCGGCCTTCTGCGCGGGGTCGTAACGGTTCACCACCGGTCCGCCGATCTGCGGCTTGGAATATTGCAGCACCGTATCGCCGTTGATGATATGAGTGATCAGCGAATCGCCCAGCACGATCAGCTCCGCTTTTACCCACTGTTCGCCTTCATATGTTTTGGAAGTAGAGTTGATGCAATGCCGCGTATCCAGCTTGCCTTTGTATACGATATGCGTGCCCGGCGAGCACATGTTGCCGGTAGGGCGCGGCTGCCCGTCCCCCAGGCCCGCGAGGAACTGCATTTCGATGGAGATCGGCCAGTCCTGCTCCACGGGCATCGTGCGCGGGTCCTGCGAATGGAACATCACGCCGCTGTTGAGCACGGTGTACGAGGGCGCGGTTTTGCACCATTCCCCGACAAAACGGTATTCCAGCTGGAGATGATAATAGGAATAAGGCTGTTTGAAATACAAATGACCGAACTGATCGTTGAAATCGCCGTACTGGTCGTAACGCACCTGAATCATGCTGTCCGTTACGCGGAACGTATTGCCGTAATTCTCGCCGACGGGATGATGGTGGATCTTGACGAACCAGTCGTTGATGTCCTTGCCGTTAAAAAGCGGTTCCCATACGCCTTTTTTCTGCGCGCCGGCGGGTACGTATAGCGCCATTGCCGCCGTCAGGCAGCACAAAAGTTTTTTGATCATAACATGCGAGTAGCTTCCCGATAAAAATAAACAATTACTTCTTTTTCTTTTTTCTTTTTGCGTCTTTCATCGCCTTTTCATGCTGGTCGATGAGCAGCTGCCAGTTGTCGTTGGGGGCTTCTTCGGAGAAGCTGATGGTATCTTTGTAGTCGGACTTGTTGATCTTCATCACCTGTATCTCTTTGCCGGTATACTTTTGGATGGCCTCGAGCAGCTCTTTTTCTTCGGGTGCGCAGAATGAAACGGCCCTGCCTTTCTGCACGCCGCGGCCGGTGCGGCCTACGCGGTGCACATAATTCTCGGGTTCTTCCGGCAGGTCGTAATTCACGACATAATCGACGTTCGGTATGTCGATGCCGCGGGCGTTCACATCGGTGGTCACCAGGATGCGCACATCGCCTTTGCGGAATTCGTTCATCACGCTGAGCCGGTCGTCCTGCTCCTTGCCGCCATGCATCACGAGACTTTTGATGCTCACGCGTTCCATGGCGGCGGCCACGCGTTCCGCCCGCACTTTGGTACGTACGAATACGAGCACTTTGTTGTCCGGGAATTCGCGCACGAGCCTTTCAAGGAAAAAACGTTTGTCGTCCATATCCACAAAAGCCACGGAATGCGTCACGTTCTTCGATACGGGATCGTCCGGCGATATCTGTATGCGGATGGGATTGCGCACGATGGAATAGGCCAGGTCCTTGATCTCCGTGTCGATGGTGGCGGAGAAGAAAAGGGTCTGGTGATGACGGGGAAGGTGTTTGATCACGTCGCGGATATCGCGGATAAAGCCGAGGTCGAGCATATGATCGGCTTCGTCGAGGATGAGCGTTTGTACATGCCCGAGATCGAGATGGCCCTGGCTGATCAGGTCGAACATGCGGCCGGGCGTGGCGATGAGCACGTCCACGCCTTTGTCCAGCTTTTTGATCTGGGCTTCCTGCTCCACGCCGCCGTAAAGACCCATAATATCCACGCGGGTGTATTTCGCAAGCTGTTTGAACACGTCCGATATCTGGATAGCGAGCTCGCGCGTGGGCACCATCACGAGGCATTTCACTTCGCCTTTGGTGCGGGAGCGGCTTTGCTGCTGTAAAAGCTGGATGACGGGAATGGCGAAAGCGGCGGTTTTGCCGGTGCCGGTCTGCGCGATGGCGAGCACATCATCCCCTTTCAGGATGGAGGGGATGGCTTTGTATTGTATATCAGTGGGTCGTTTAAAACCCAGTTCTTCCAGGCTTCTCTTTAATTCTTCCGAAATGCGGTATTGTTCAAATTTCATGCGGTGCTTGTACTAAAGGGTACAAAGGTAGGCAAATTCCCGGGGGGCGGGTCATATCGCTTCCCGTGCCCTCTCAGGCCACCGCGGAGGCGGGTTTGCGCAGCGCGGCGGGTTGTGAAATGACGCATACGCAGGGGCTGGGAGCGATGCGTTTGTACAGCACGTCCCTTACAAGAAAACCGCCTTTCTGCAGCTCCCCGGCAATGCGGTCGGCGAATGATCTCGTTACTTCGATATCGTCCGTGGGCGGCGGCTGGTGAAAGATGTACAACGCGCCGAGCGGCGCCAGGTATTCGCGGATCAGGTCCAGCTCTTTTTCGGCGTCCTTGTGGAATACGTTGACGTTAAAGGCGAAGATCTTGTCGAACTGCCGGTCTTTGATGGGCGCTTCGAGCAGGCTGCCGTTGATGAACGATGCCTTCGATCCTTCGTTCTTTTTGATGGCCCTGCCGATCATCGCGCGGGAACTGTCGATGGCCGTAATAAAACCTTTTTTTAGCTGCGGCGCAATGAGGGAAACCGCAATGCCATGCCCGCACCCGATCTCCAGTATCCTGTCGTCCGGGTCCACATGCAGCATTTCCACCGCCCAGTTAAATCGCTCGTTCACTTTCATATGCATATCAAACGTTAGGAATATAAATATATTAATTTAATTTGATATTCTTACCGCAGTGGGGTGTCGTAATTTCGCAGGGGTGTAAGTGGTTGGGGTGTAACTGTTTATGAAGAAAATCCGGCTGCGCCGGGAAGGGCTTGCTTATGAAAGGCGTCTTTGTCTTCCGCAAATAAAAGGCGGCCGCCCTTATGATACCGTGCCAAAAAATCGAGTTCTTTTGGCGCATAACACATGGAGCGGCCGCTTTCAGTTAAATGTTCCTGTCAATACCAGCGGTCGGCATGGGCCATTTCGAAATCCTGCTTGTACTTCTCGGGGATCTTGTTGTTGATCATGCAGCCGGCGTCAAGCGAAGGGAAAATATCCTCGAAAGTGCGCACTTCGTTCATAAATACGCGGCGGTAAATATGCGAACGCGTGAGTTTTTTGTAATCGTCGATACCGGCGGCGCCCATCAGCTCCACGAAGGATTTTACGGTGTCTTCATGATAATTGGCGACGCGCTGTTTTTTGTCGTTCACCACGAGGCCGACGGTAAGGGCCGGATCTTGCGTGGCCACGCCGGTCGGGCATTTGTTGGAGTTGCATTGCAGCGCCTGTATGCATCCCAGCGCCATCATCATCGCCCTTGCGCTGTTGCAGGCGTCGGCCCCGAGCGCGATGGCGCGCAGCAGGTGGAAGCCGGACAGTATCTTCCCGGACGCGATGATCTTGATATGCTGGCGGATGTTGAAGCCGTTGAGCATGTTATGCACGAACGCGAGCCCGTCCAGCAGCGGTGCGCCCACATGGTTGGAGAATTCCTGCGGAGCCGCGCCGGTGCCGCCTTCGCCGCCGTCTACCGTAATAAAGTCCGGGTAAATGTTCAGCTCGATCATGGCCTTGCAGATGCCGATGAATTCGCTCTTCCTGCCAATGCAAAGCTTGAACCCGACAGGTTTGCCGCCGGACAGCTCGCGCATGCGCTGGATGAACAATACCAGTTCCCGCGGGTTGGAAAACGCGCTGTGGAAGGGCGGCGAATACACGGTGGTGCCCGGTTTCACATGACGGATGGCTGCGATCTCGGGCGTGTTCTTTTTGGCGGGGAGAATACCGCCGTGACCGGGTTTGGCGCCCTGCGACAATTTCAGCTCGATCATTTTTACCTGCGGCGCGGCCGCTTTTTTGGCGAACAGCTCGCCGGAGAAATTGCCGTCGTCGTCGCGGCAGCCGAAATAGCCGGTGCCGATCTGCCAGATGATGTCGCCTTCATGTTTCAGGTGATAGGGGCTGAGACCGCCTTCACCGGTATTATGCGCGAAGTTGCCGATCTTTGCGCCCGCGTTCAGCGCCTCGATGGCGTTGCTGCTCAGCGAGCCGAAGCTCATGGCGGACACGTTGAAGATGCTGGCGGAATAAGGTTGTTTGCAATCCTTGTTGCCGATCGTTACGCGCGGCTTATGATCGAGTTGATGAAAGTCTTTGGGGGAAATGGAATGGCTCATCCATTCGTAGCCTTCTTCATATACGTCCAGCTGCGTGCCAAAGGGCATCGTGTCCATTTCGCGTTTGGCGCGCTGGTAAATGGTGGAACGGTCGATGCGGTTCACCGGCCGCCCGTCGATGTCGGACTCCACGAAATACTGGTACATTTTGGGACGCAGCGCTTCCATCCAGTAACGCATCCTGCCGAATACGGGGTACGTGCGCATGATGGAATGCGCGGTTTGCCGCATGTCGTTCACACCCATTACAAAAAGCGCGACAATAACCGCCAGCAGCACATACCACCAGGCGCTGACGTAATATCCCAGCAGGAACGCGCCGATGATCCCGATAACCGAACTGATAATAAATCCTTTCCGCATTGTTGGTCGTTTTTTAATCAACTGCAAATTTAGGGAATATTCATATTGACGGCCGTTTTGCAGAATTCGCATGCAAAGCGGCGGAATGCTGGAAAGCCATATTGCCAATGCAATAAAAGATGAAGAATTATGAAAAAAGCGGCAGGAACGTTAGAATTCATCTTTTACGCGGATTTCCCGGCGAAAACAACGTCCATAAAACGCGGCAGGCTTCTTGCAGCTAACAGGATAAAACCGAGCAGGACGCCATACGATCGGCAAAAAAGGAAGTTTACCTCGAAAAAGAATTCGGAAACATGCGCCCCGGCATCATTACGGCACCCTCATCCGTCCATCGGCCTTAAACCATATGTTATGAGAAATCTGTTAGCGATCTGTTTGCTGGGCGCGCAGCTGAGCGCCGCGCCCCTTGCCGCCCAACCCAAAAACACGGTGATCATCGAAAACGACAGTCTTGCAAAGGGCGGGGATATCGTGTTCCGGCTGTTTGGTAAAACCCGCGAGGACCTTTTCGCCAACTACCTGCGCATCACGCGCAGCGAACAAACGGAGTTCGCCGAAGTGCTGATGCAATACGAAACCGAAAAATCGCCTTTCGCCAGCGAACGCAATTACCTGCTCCGGTTATATAATGAAAAATTCCAGTCGGTGGACGAGCAGATGATGACCGAGCTCACCAAAAGCATGCTGCGCAACGACAAGGAGCTGGTATCGCTGCAAACGCGTTATTACCGCCGCATGATCAAGCTGCTGGGCAGCAACCGCGCGGCGATGTTCTTCCAGCTGGACAATTACCTGGAACTCGCCAGCAGGCTGTATATCCAGGGCGGCCTGCCTTTCATCAAAGAGCTGGAAACAGACCGCAAGCTGGCGGTGGCGCGGCTGGAACATGAAGTGCAGTAATGCGCCTGGCGGAAACAATTGCGGCTGTTTTTTGTTCTAGTTTTTATGCAGACCGATTTAAAACCGGCCCTTGAGCAGGAGCTTGCCAACGTCCTCGATTTCTGGATGAAACATACGATAGATGAGCAGTCCGGCGGATTTTACGGCCGGCTCGCGAATGACAATACGCCCGACCGTTTTGCGTTGAAGGGCGCGGTGCTCAATGCCCGCATCCTCTGGACGTTCTCCGCGTCGTATACCGCGCTGCGCAAGCCGGAATATCTTGAAACGGCCCGCCGAGCGTACGATTATATCAACGAATACCTGGTGGACAAAGAGTTTGGCGGCGTGCTCTGGTGCGTGGACTATTCCGGGCAACCCGTGGAAACGCAGAAGCAGGTGTACGCCATCGCTTTCACCCTGTATGCTTTCGCCGAATATTACCGCGCCTCCGGTCTGGAAGAAGCAAAAGAAAAGGCCGTCGGTCTGTACACCCTGATCCAGCTGTACGGGTACGATTGCATTTACGGCGGTTATGAAGAAGCGTTCACCCGCGACTGGAAACCGCCGCTGCCGCCCGAAACAAAAACGGACGTCAAAAAATCGATGAACACGCACCTGCATATCCTCGAAGCATATGCGACGCTGTACTCCATCTGGCCGGACGCCGGGCTGAAAGGCCACCTGCGCGACCTCCTGCTGGTGTTTCACGATAAAATAGCGGACAGGGAAACCGGGCATCTCCATCTTTATTTTGACGAACAGTGGAACCCGCAGGGCAATTCCATCAGCTACGGGCACGATATTGAAGCCAGCTGGCTGTTGCAGCAGGCCGCGGAAATTTTAGGCGATGAGGTGCTGATCGAAAAATTCAAGGCGCTCTCGCTGCGCATGGCGGATGCCGCCGCCGAAGGGCTCGACGCGGACGGCGGGCTCTGGCAGGAATTTGACGGCGAAGGGCAAAAAATTTCCGCTGAAAAAAAATGGTGGCCGCAGGCCGAAGCGATCGTCGGGTTTGTAAATGCGTACCAGAACAGCCACGACGAAAAATACCTGCGACTGGCGGAAAATACCTGGGAATTTATCCGCGCCCATATCATCGACCGGGAGCACGGCGAATGGTGCTGGGGCATCGGCGCGGACAAACAAAAGCTGGAGCAGGATAAAGTAGGCCTCTGGAAATGCCCGTATCACAACAGCCGCGCCTGCCTGGAAGTGATCAGGCGGTTATAACAGCCCGTGCTCTTTCGCAAAATTCAGCAACCCCGCGATATTCTTCAGCGCCAGCTTGCGCATGATGTTTTTCCGGTGCGTGTTCACCGTAAATTCACTGATGGATAATTGTGTCCCGATCTCGCGGCTCGTCAGCTCGCTGCCCACCATCCTGATGATCTCCACTTCCCGTTTGGTCAGCTGGTATTTTTTCATGAACTCGTCGAGGAAATAGGGAGGAAGCTGCGATTCCTGCGGCTGCAGCTCCTCAAACCATTCGCCGCCCGCCGCGATGGTGGTGATGGCGGTTTTGAGCACGGACGCGGGAGCGTTTTTCAGCAGGTAACCGTTCGCGCCCAGCTTCCGCACTTCCGCCAGCAGCTGCGGCTGGTTGTAATTGGTGAGCACCAGCACTTTCACCGAAGGATATTGCGCCCGGAGGATCTCCAATGTACGGATGCCGTCCAGCAGCGGCATGTTCAGGTCCAGCACCACCACGTCAGCCCGCGAGCCGGCGAGTTTTTCCAGCAGCGCGCGGCCGTTGTTCACCGGTTCCTGTATTTCCCAGCCGGGGTTTTCCTTCAGCATGGCTACAAGCCCGTCCGTCAGCAACTGGTGATCGTCCGCGATCAGGATACGTAATATTTCCATAAGCTCATTTTTTTCCGGGCAGCGGCAGGTCGATGTTGATCATCGTGCCTTTTCCCGGTGCTGTTTCTATTTGCAGGGCGCCTTCCAGGTACGCGACCTTGGCATGCACGCTTCGCAGGAAACCCGGTGTGGTGGCGGGTACGGCGATTCCGCGTCCATCGTCTTCCACCATCACGGAGCAGGCGTCCTCGTGTTCTATTAATTGTATCAGCGCATGGCTGGCGGCCGCATGCCGGAGAATGTTCTGCAGCAGCTCCTGCACGATGCGGTACACCATATGCTGGAAGTTGCGCGGGTACGCCTGCGCGTCTGCAAAACCCAGCAGCACCAGCTCTATGTGTATTTTCCCGGAAGCGTTGGCCAGCTGCACCAGGTTTTCGATGGCGTGCGGCAGCCCGTATTTTTCGATGGCAAGCGGCGTAAGCTGGTGGCTGATGGTGCGTACGGTTTGACTGATATCTTTAAGCAGGTTGCCCGCGTGCTGCAGCTTTGATCCGCTGCCCATGGGTTGCTCCCGCGCGGCTTCCAGCTGCAGCGAGGCCAGCGAAAGCATGGAGCCGATTTCGTCGTGCAGGCGGTCCGCCAGGTTTTTTCTTTCGTTTTCCTCCACCGTCACGATCGTGTCCGTCAGCGATTTCTGCTGCGCGTGCATAGCCAGCAGGGCGGCTTCCTTTTCTTTGCGGTAAGTATTAAAACGCGCGGCCAGCCCGAACGTGATGATGATCATTTCCAGCACCACGCCGGTGAACATGCCGAAGTGAGCCATAAACTCCGGCAGCCGCACTTTGCCGAGATGGTAAAGGTTTTCGAGCGTCACGCAGATGAGGAGCATGCTGGTGCCCGCGAGGTACACCAGCGCTTCGCGGCTGCCTTTCACCGCATGTACGATCAGCCCCGTGAGCACGAACACGATGGCCGCCAGCGAAAACAAGGGCAACGATTTTTGCAGGTACAGGCTGACCGTGCCGAAATCCGTGTAATCCACCGGCCAAAGCACCATTCCCAGCATAACGATCCATATTACCTGGAAAACGGTGAACGGCGTATGCATCCAGTGGCCTTTGCGGATATGGATGAAGCCGCGCAGGAATTGCAGCGCCAGCACCAGGTTCGCAAGCACGAACACGACCCTGGCGCGGCTCGCGAAAAAGACGGAATCGGGCCACAGATAATGGAACCCCAGCCCTTTGTTCGCCAGTATCCACAGCAGCATGCCTGCAACGTAGGCGGCGTACCAGCCGTACACTTTGTCTTTCGTGGTAATGAACAGGAACAGCCCGAAAAGGACGATGAGCAGCACGATGCCCGTAAGGATGCCGTTCACCAGCGTTTCGCCGTTTTGTTTTTCCTGCAGTTCGCTCCTGCTGCGGATCGCGAAAGGCGCTTGCAGCGATTCGCCGTGTTTGTCCACTTTTAAAAGGTAGAAGCTGGCGCCGCCGCCGAGCGGGAAGGCGACTGAATTATGCAGGAGCGGGCGCTGCCGGAACGGGTGGAAATCGCCGGTAACGGCCAGCAGGCGCAGGCTGTCCTTGAGGCCGTACCATTCGAGATGGTTGATGTGCGGGTTGTCCGCCAGCAGCACCAGCTCTTTTGCGGCAACGGTATCCGGCACGGGCAAAGCGATCCAGAAAACGGAGGCGGTGAAGCCGGGGTTGAGAAAAGGCGGGTCGAGCGGGCGGAAGCCATCGCGCTGAAAGATCTCCAGCGCCTGCGGAGCGGTGAGCGCGCGCGTGGCGTCTTCCAGCACGCGGAAGCCGGACTGCGCCCGCAGCGATGATGTGCAGCAATAAAGGAAACAGGCCAGCAGCAGGGCGCTCCGCATACGTACAGGATTGGTCGCGAACAAGATAGTACAAATCGGCAGAAAAGAAATTACACGCTCGTGCTAAAAGCCCGGCGCTTTATTTTATCCTTATATTTGGGAAAAATAAGCGAACTATACCTGCATCATGAAATATCTTTTTTTCCTTATCCCGGTGCTTGTGCTGGTTGACCTGTACCTCTGGACGCTTTTCGCGGACATGCTCACCGCGGCCAGCGACACCTCCGTTGCATTGGGCGTCGTGCTCATCTGCGTTACGCTGCTGGCGCATTATTTCCTTTTCAAACTCGTAAAATCAAAGCTCAGATAATGAAATACAAAGGCCTGATTCTTGCCGGCATTGCAGGGTTCCTGCTCACGCTGGCCTGTTGCTCTTCCTGTACCCGCATCGATGCCGGGCATGAAGGCATCCGCGTAAAATTGTATGGTACGGACAAGGGCGTGCAGGACGTGTCGCTGGTGACCGGCCGCGTTTGGTACAATCCTTTTACCGAAGAAGTGCATCAATTCCCCGTGTTCGTACAAACGGCGGATTACGAACCGTTCACCGTGAACGCGAAAGACGGTTCCGTGTTCACCGTAGACCCTACGATCACGTTCAAAGTGATCTCAGGCCGCTCGCCGGAGATCTTTCAGAAATACCGGAAAGACATTACCGAGATCACCCGCACCACGCTCTTTAATTATGTGCGCGACGCTTTCCGCATCCAGTTCAACAAATATTCCACGGACAGTATGATCAGCAACCGCGAAGGGTTTGAGAACGCGGTGCAGATGCAGCTTTCCACGGAGCTGAACAAGGAAGGGTTCGACCTGGAGCAGATGACTTCCGGCATTACTTATCCCGCAAGCATCACACAGGCCATCGACGCGAAGAACCGCGCGGTGCAGCAGGCGATGCAGGTGGAAAACGAGCTGCGCGTGGCGGAAGCGAACGCCCGCAAGCTGATCGTGCAGGCCGAAGCGGAAGCCAAAGCCAACCAGCTGCGGCAGCAATCCCTCACCTCCCTGCTGATCCAGCAGCAATTTATCGAGAAGTGGGACGGGAAAACGCCCCTGTACGGCGGCTCGCCGGTATTGTTTAAAAGTGTTCCTTAAAATAAACCACAATAAATAGTAGCTTTGCGCGCGGCGTTCCCGCATTTTCCTGATCAAAATTTTAACATATCCGCATGGCCGTTCAAATCGATGTGATCATACCTTCATTCAGACTGGAAGAGCATTACCTGCAGCCGATCCTTTCCCTGAAAACGCCCGCGGATACCCGGATCAGGTTCTTTCTTGTAGCGGACAATCCTTCTCTCGTGCCTTCGCCGGCCATCCGTGAGCTGGTGGACGGCCAGCGTGTGTTTTTATCGATCAATCCGCAAAACATGGGCGCCGCGCGCACGCGCAACAAAGCGATGGAAATGGGCAGCGCCGAATGGATACTTTTCCTGGACGACGACATTACCGTGCCGGACAACCTGCTGGAGATCTATTCGGAAGCCATCCACCGTTTCCCGGAGGAGATCGGTTTTATCGGGCTGGTGAATATGCCGCCGCCAACAAAAGCGTTCTCCCACGCCATCGTCGCCAGCGGCAGCATGGATATTTTTAAGATCGCGAAAGACCTTAAATCCTTTGCCTGGGGCGCCACCGCCAATATGATGATCAGCCGCAAAGCCATGGGCGATGTGCGTTTTTCCGAAATTTACCCGAAAGCGGGCGGGGGAGAGGATGTGGATTTTTTTATGAATATCCGCGAGCGCAACGGGTACAAAAACTTCAAATCCTTGCCGGAAGCGGCGGTGGAGCATCCCTGGTGGAACAGCGAAGCCTCCAATTTTAAAAGGCCCTTCCGGTACGGCATGGGCAACAGCCGGCTGCCGCAGCGCAATCCCAGGTACGCCTACCGCGATCTTCCCAATACGATAGAGACCGTTTTTCTTTCATTGATAGCGGGCATCGTGATCGCTTTTGTTCAACCTTCGTTATTGCCGGCGGTCGGATTGTTCATCGCGGGGGTAGCGCTCATCGAAGTGCTGGCGGGAGCGGTGCAGGCCGCCAAAAGACGGGCGAAGCCGGGTATCAGAGTATATTTTTACTTTTTGCTGCTGCGGCTCACCCAGGAAGCGGGGATGTTATGGGGTAATCTTTCGAGGCTTCGTTTTCATGGTATCACCGAACGGTTCAATTACAACGGCAGCTCCAGGAAGGTGCAGTTCTACCGTACCAATACTTACAAGCTCGTGAAATGGGTGCTGTATCCCTTGCTGGCGATCTGGATCTGGCGGTTTTACACTTCGGCGTAAGCTGCATAGACCACAAACGCATCGGCGGATCGCGTTACATTCCACACAATCCGCCGTCACGCAAAATTATTGATCAGACCTACACTTCGGCATACCCGTTCAGACAGGAAATGATCTTGTAACGGATCGTTTCCATATAACGGTATTCATTCGCCACCACTTCGGATTTGGAATTGCATTTATGGTGCAGGTGATAACACACCGCCGCCATCTTGAGGCGTTTTTTGGGAATGCCCGCATTGATGAGGCGCGCCGCAAACTCGTTGTCTTCGGAGCCCCAGCCGTTGAACGTATTATTATACCCGTTGATGGCGATAAAGTCCTCCTTCCAGAAAGCGAGGTTGCAGCCTTTGGTGTTGGTGGATTTCTGTTTGGTCATCTTGAAGATGAAAGAGAGGAGGGGAATGCGCAGGGAATTGATCCTGCTGCCGATGCCCATGCTGAAAAAATGCAGCGGGCCGCGGTAACCGTACGAAAGGATCTCGCTGGTCTTCGATTCGCTGATCATGGTGCGGGCGCCCTGTATGAACTGGCCGCGGCGCGCATTGCGCACATGATCTTCCACGAAACGGGGGTGCAGTAAAATGTCCCCGTCTATTTCAATGATATAATCTACTTCTGATATTTTAACGGCCTTGTTGAGGATGATGGTTTTCCTGAAACCCTCGTCTTCATGCCAGGCGTGTTTAAACGGGATACGGAGGATATGTTCCCAGCGGCGGATCACGTCCGCGGTGGCGGGGCCGGAACCGTCATCGGCAATGATGATCTCGTCCGGCATTCTCGACTGCATTTGGATACTGGCAAAGATAGTTTCAAGCGCCTTTGGCCAGTTGTAGGTTGAAATAAGCAATCCTACTTTGAACGTTCGTTTTTCCATTCAAGGATGATTATCAGGTTTTGCAAAAGATTGGTCCCGGGACCATTCCTTGGTCAATAGTCAATAGTCAGGTTTTGGCTCCCCTGCTGCTTTTATAACGGGTAGGGACCAAAAATGTTACAGCACGCGCTTAAAAATATGAAAATATAAGTTATGAAAAAAGAGTATATATATTTTTTTCTTAGTTCCCGCTGAATGTCTGCATTTCTATCAACTTTTTGTAAAGACCGTTTTTACCTATTAACTCAATATGGGTGCCAGTTTCAACGATCTTGCCCTGTTCCACCACGATAATCAGGTCGGCCGTCTGGATGGTGCTCAAACGGTGGGCGATGATCACGGAAGTACGGTTCTTCATGAGGTTGTTCAGCGCCTCCTGCACCATTTTTTCGGATTCGGTGTCCAGCGCGGAGGTCGCCTCGTCCAGCAGCATCACCGGCGGGTTGCGGAGCACTGCCCGGGCGATGCAGATACGCTGGCGCTGGCCGCCGGAAAGTTTCACCCCGCGGTCGCCGATCTTCGTCTGGTAGCCCTTTTCGGTACCGAGAATAAATTCATGCGCATTCGCGATGCGGGCGGCCGCTTCCACCTCTTCTTTCGTGGCCGACAGGTTGCCGAACGCGATATTGTTAAAAATGGTGTCGTTGAACAGAATGGAATCCTGGTTGACTATCCCCATCAGGTCGCGTACGGATTCCATGGTGTATTCATTGATATTATGCCCGTCTATCATCACCTGCCCGCTCCAGGGCTCGATAAACCGCGGGATAAGGTCCATCAGCGTGCTTTTGCCGCCGCCTGAAGGGCCCACCAGCGCCACGCTTTTGCCTTTTGGGATGCTGAAGCTCACGTGATCGAGGATCGTCTTTTCCTGGTAACCGAAGGTCACGTCGCGGAACTCGATCCGGTCGCGGAATTCCGTGATGGGCCTGGCATCCGGGGCGTTCACGATGTTCGGTTTGGTATCTATCAGGTTCAGCACCCTTTCGCCGGCCGCAATGCCGGAATGGATGTTGGAAAACGACTGGGAAATGGCCTTGGCCGGGCGCATGATCTGCGAGAAGATCGCGATATAGGCGATAAATTCGGCCGGGCTCAGCTCGTTGCTCTGCCGGGCGATAAGCGTGCCGCCGTAATACACGATGCCGGCCACCATCAGTACGCCCATGAACTCGCTGACGGGCGAGGCCAGCTGTATCCTTTTGGCCATGGCGCGGATGATGCGGCTGTAGGTCTTGTTTTCGCTGTCGAACCGGTTCTTGATATAATCGGTGGCGTTGAACGCTTTGATGATGCGGATGCCGGAAAGGGCCTCGTCCAGGTAGCTGATCATGTTGCCGTAGGTCTCGTGGCTTTCCGCGGCCTGCTGCTTCAGGCGTTTTACGATGCGGGAGATAAGCCAGCCTGCCACCGGGATCACCAGCATGGAAAACAGCGTCA
>CBINIO010000049.1:0-14014 GCA_966250725.1 uncultured Chitinophaga sp. | reverse complement strand
CCGGTTCCGATGGCAAAACGGGCGATTTCACCCTGCATCTGAACGCGCAGAAAGATTATTCCTACGAACTGACCGTGCATTAATCGCGAACCATTAATTCATTCACATGAGATCGATTATTTTGACGATAGCCGCCGCGGCGCTTTTTCTTACCGGTTGTTACAAGGAGCGGGAAGACGTTCCGGTAAAGGCGGACAAGGATACCGCCGCCGTGCAGCAGCCCTACAAGCTCAAAGCCCGGCAGGCGCTTGACGACATCTATAAAAATTACGGCATCGGCGGCAGCGTGTATGTGCGGGAAAGTTTCCCCACGCAGCCGGGCGATCCGAAATACGCATACCTCTGGCCGTACTCCGCCATGTTCACCGGCGCTACTTTATTGAAGCAGCTGGGTTATACGGATGAAACCGCGCAGGGATATTATAACAGCACGCTGACCGGTATGGAAGGCTACAAGGACGTGTCCCGCACGCCTGCGGCATACCAGTCCGTGCCCGTAAGCGAGGGCCTGGCGGACCGTTTCTACGACGACAACGCCATTACCGGCATCGACATGCTGGAAGCCTACAAAGTAACGGGTAACGAGCAGCTGCTCGCCAACGCGAAGCTGTGCTACACGTTCTGCGCCTCCGGCGAAAGCGCGGAAGCGGGCGGCGGCTTGTACTGGAACGAAGGCGTGAAGGACCCCGGCGATCCGAATTACATTAAGGCCACCAACGTAACCGCGCTGTCCGCCACGCTGGCGCTGCAGCTGTACCAGGCTGAACAGAACGACGCCTATCTCTCCTCCGCCAAACGCTGGTACGACTGGGTGAAAACATACATGCTGGACCCCGCGGACAAAACCTTCTGGAATTCCATCTGGATCAGGGACGGCAGCATCAACTACGCCAAGTGGACGTACAATTCCGGCGCCATGATCCAGAACGCGGCGCTGCTGTACAAGATCACCGGGGAGGAAGCCTATCTCGCCGATGCAAAAGCATGGGCGGAGGCTTCGTACAACGTATTTACGCGGCAGGTGCCAAACGTAGGCCGGTTCTTCGTTCCGCACGATCCCTGGTTTACCGCCGTATTGCTGCGCGGTTACCTGGAGCTGTACGGGATCGACAAGAACGCTGCCTATATCAATACGCTGGCGGAAAACGTCGATTACGCATGGGAACATGCAAGGCTACCGGATACGTTCCAGTTTTATGAAGACTGGTCCGGCTCCGATGTGGGCAGGTATTATTCGCTGCTTACGCACGTGGGTATGGTGGAGATCTACGCAAGACTCTCTATCTGGAAAAACGAACAGTAAACGGAGCATTCGTGCTTAAAACAGAAATATGAAAAGGATGCTGATCACCACGGCGCTGACCGGCATGGTCTTGTCCGCCGCGGCGCAGCTGCAGCCGGCCGGCGAGTACCAGCGACGGGCGGAGGAAATGTATCACCGCGTATGGACGCTGTACCGCGTGCCGCAGCACGGGCTGTTCTCCGAGTATTACCCGCAGCAGCACAAGGACTCGCTGACCTATATGCAGGACGGCAATGTGCAGTCGAAGGAAGTGAGCTATCTTTGGCCCCTCAGCGGCGTGGTGTCGTCCACCAACATCCTGATACGGCTAAAGGGGAAAAAAGCGGCCTACCGCCCTTATCTCGATTCCGTAATGGCCGCCATGTACCAGTACCGCGATACCTCGCGGCAGCCGGCGGGTTACCAGGCGTACCCGGTGAAGTTCGAAAAGGTGGACCGTTATTACGACGACAACGGGCTGGTGGCGATCGACTACGCGGAAGCGTACGAGAATACGCACAACCCGGAATATATTGCAAAAGCCAAAGAGGTTTTCGCCTTTATCATGAGCGGCTGGACGGACGTGCTCGGCGGCGGGGTGACCTGGCTGGAAGGGCATGGCGACCAGAAGCCCGCCTGCAGCAACGGCATGGCCACGCTGGCGGCCCTCAAGATCTACCAGGCCACCAAAGAGCCTTATTATTTGCAGCAGGGCATCCGGTTTTACGAGTGGATGAACAAACACCTGCGCGATTCCGCAGGGCTGTACCGCAACGATATCAAGACGGCCACGAAAGTGACCAACCCGACCTATTACACGTACAATTCCGGCTCCATGCTGGAAGCCGCGATGATGTTGTACGGGTTCACCGGCCGGCAGGAATATTACCGCGACGCGAAGCAGACCGCCGAATCCGCGTACCATTATTTCGGCCGGCCGCAGAAAGGCATGCGCAGCGAGTTCTGCGATCTTCCCTGGTTCGCCACCGTGCTGTTCCGCGGTTATGCCGCGCTGTACGCCGTGGACAAGGACGCAAAATATATCAAGGCCATGATCGCGAGGGTAGACCATGCCTGGAACAACCGCGACCGCTACGGCCTGTTCAACCACAACTGGAGCGAAGGGCCGGACAAGGCAGGCAAGCCGAAATGGCTGCTGGACGAAGCCTGCATCGCAGAGTTGTACGGCCGCATGGCTATGCTTAATTTACAATAACAACACATCAGGCATTTATGACGGACGTAACCACCCATACACAACCCGGACGCGAAAAAACAAGCGTGCTGCAGCTGGCGCCTATCCTGTTCGGCTTTTTTATCATGGGCTTTGTAGACGTGGTAGGCATTGCCACCAACTACGTAAAAAAGGATTTCGCGCTTTCCGATACCTTGTCGAACCTGCTGCCGATGGCGGTGTTCCTCTGGTTCCTGATCTTTTCGGTGCCGGTAGGCATGCTGATGAACAGGATCGGGAGGAAACGCACGGTGCAGCTGAGCATGCTGATCACCGCCATCGGGCTGCTGGTGCCGATGATATCTTATACCTTGCCGCTGGTGCTTTCCGCCTTTGCGCTGCTGGGCATCGGCAATACGCTGCTGCAGGTGGCGCTCAACCCGCTGCTGACCAATGTGGTGAGCAGGGAGCGGCTCACCAGCAGTCTTACCGCGGGGCAGTTCATCAAAGCGATCGCTTCCTTCCTCGGCCCGGTTATCGCGGCATATGCGGGCACGCAGTTCGGGAACTGGCAGCTGCTGTTCGTCATCTACGCGGGCATTACCGTGCTGTCTTTCCTGTGGCTGAGCGCCACGCCATTGCCCGAAAGCGGCCGCAAGGAAAATACTTCCACCATCGGCGAATGTTTCGCGCTGCTGGGCGACAGGAAGATCTTCCTGTATTTCCTCGGCATTCTCACGCTGGTGGGCATCGACGTGGGGCTGAACGTGTCAGGCCCCAGGATACTGATGGAGCGCGCCGGCATGCCGCTGGAGCAGGCGGGATATATCGCCAGCATCTATTTTGTTTTTAAGACCACCGGCACTTTCCTCGGCGCTATTATGCTGGCGAAATGGTCCGCCCACCGGTTTTACCTGGTATCCGCCGTCGCGGCGGTGGTTGCCATGGTGGTGCTGCTGTTCGCCCATAACGCGGGCGTGATCTATGCGGGCGTTGCGCTGGCGGGGTTTGCCTGCGCCAATATTTTCTCCATCCTGTTCTCGTTCGCCTTGCAGCGGATGCCGGAACGGTCGAACGAAGTGTCCGGCCTGCTGATCATGGGCGTTTCCGGCGGCGCGCTTTTCCCTTTGCTGATGGGGCTGGCTTCTGATGCCGCGGCGGCGCAGTGGGGCGCCGTGGCCGTATTATTGATATGCTGCGCGTACCATTGGTGGCTGGCGGTGACCGAGATGCCCGCCCTCCGGAATTCTGAAAAAAAATAAAAAAATCAAAAAAATCTAATAACTTGATCCGCGCACACATTGATATTGTCGTATTTCACATAAACCACTGGAATTGGAAAATACACGACTGTCTGATATATCCAAACGGATCGAGAACGACGATGAAAAGGCATTCAGGGAGATCTTCGATCTGTTCTATTTCGACCTGACGGCCTTTTCCCGGCAGATCATCGGGGACGGGCAGGCTTCGGAAGACATCGTGGAGAACGTGTTCATCCGGCTCTGGCAGAACCGCAAAACGCTGGGCAATATCAATAACCTTTCCGCCTATCTTTACACCGCCGTCAAATACGCGTCCATCAATTACCTCAAGGCCCGGAAAAACCTCAGCGACGTGTCCATCGAGGACCTGGACGACCGGGGCCTCTATTCCTTTGCCACTCCCGAATCGTCCATGATCGGGAAGGAGGAGGTGCTCACCATCGAGAACGCCATCAACCAGCTGCCGCCGAAATCAAAGCTCGTGTTTTACCTTGTGAAGGAAAAAGGGCTGAACTGCCGGGAGGTGGCCAAAATCCTGAACTCTTCCGTCCGCACGGTGGAAACGCAATTGTACCATTCCCTGAAAAAGATCGCCGCCGTGCTGGAAGAAAGCCAGGTGATACTGCCCCGGCGGAGCAGCCGGTAGACCCCGAAAAAATTTTTTTTCTCCCCACTACGTAAATCGGCCCGTTCCGTTGTCATATCCATGAAGAACTTATCGCCAAGTCCATGCATAGAAGCCGTTTAATTGAATTGCTCGCAAAAAAGAAAGCAGGGAGCATTTCGCTCAAGGAACAATTTGAGTTATCAAAATGGCTGCAGGGGAATGACGACGACAGCGAGCTGGCAGCGCAGATAGACGAATTGTTCAGCCTGGAATACGGGCCGGAGCGGACGGAAGAAGAATCGAGGAGCAAGGAGAAAAGCTGGAACCGCATCATGAAGTCGATGCATTCCGAAAGCGGCGACGAGCCGTTTTTACCAAAAAGGCAACGGCGCTTTACATGGCGCCGCATCATCCCGGTGGCCGCCGCTTCCATTGTTTTGTTGTGTGTGGCGGGTGCGGGAAGCTGGTATTGGCATTCCGCCGGGGACGAGGCGCACGCGCGCCAGAATATCGTCGGCACCGAAAAAGGGTCGCGCTCCAAGCTCACCCTGCCCGATGGGTCGAAGGTTTGGCTGAACGGGGACAGCAAGATCTCCTACGGCGCCAGTTTCGGCAAAAACGACCGGGAGCTGACCCTTACGGGAGAAGCGTACTTCGACGTGGCCGGCGATCCCAATCACCCGATGATCATCAGGACGGCCGCCATCACCATCAGGGTGCTCGGCACCGCCTTTAACGTGCGCGCCTACCCTGAAGAAAAAACGACCGCTACCACGCTGGTGCAGGGGAAAGTGCAGGTATCCGTCAACCATAAAAAGGAATTGAGCTATATGCTGGCGCCGGACGAAAAACTGATCGTAAAAAACGATTCCGGCCTGCCCGAAAAAACAGATGAACAGCACAGTAAAGAAGAATCTCCCGAAGAGATAACCAAAATCAAAATAGTAAAAACAGACGTTATTCCTCCCGAAGCACAATGGATCAAAAACAAGCTGGTCTTTGTCGACCAGCCGCTCCGTGAAGTAGCCAATATTCTATCGAGCTGGTATGGCGTGAGCGTTATCGTGCAGGGAGACGGCGGCATAAAAGCCACGCATTACACGGGCATGTTTGAGAACCAGAGTATCCAAAGCGTTATGGAATCGCTGAAAGTAGCCGGCGGTTTCAGCTACAAGATGAAGAACGATACAATTTTGATAGTGCCATAAACCAAAATCACGTTGCATATGATAAGTTAACGATCCCAGTTTTTTACTGAAATCGGAGGGAACTCCACGTGCCCTGCCGTAAACAATCAACAAACTTCGGCCGTGCAATGCCGGTTGATTTTCAATTGAATTTTTAAGATATGACTAACATGTACCGCTATAGCCGAGGCTATATGTTCAAGCAATTGGTTGCAATGAAAATTTTCTTTTTTCTTGCGCTCTTTACCGGGTCGAGCCTGCTGGCGAACGATCTTTCGGGGCAGGATAAAATCACCCTGAATTTCAGCCGCGCCTCCATCGAAAGCGTCCTTCGCACCATCCAGGCGCAAAGCAGGTATTCCTTCGTGTACCAGTCCGAGATGATCCCGCCGGGCATCGAGATCAACATCAACACCAAAAACGCCTCCATCGATTCCGTGATGACGCAGGTGCTGCGCAACACGCCGCTGTATTATAAAAAGATGGAGAACAACGTGATCGTCATCCTCAACCGGCATGCGCCCGACGCCCGGCCTTCGACGCATCCGCCGGTCACCGTGAGAGGCGTGGTCAAAGACCGGGCAGGCGGCATGATGCCGCTGGTGTCCGTGTACATCAAAGGCACGCAGACCGGCACGGTGACCAATGAAAAAGGCGAGTTCAAGATCGAGGCTAACCTGTACGACAGCCTCGTTTTTTCGTTCGTGGGCTACAAGCCGCAAACGGTTTTCATCAGCGACAGCCGCCCGCTGAACATCGTGATGGACGCGCAGGAAGGCAGTCTTAACGAAGTGGCGGTAGTAGGTTATTCCCGCCAGAAAAAATCCAGCATGGTGGCGTCGGTGACCACCATCAACCCCGGCGAGCTGCGCATACCGAGCAGCAACCTCACCAACTCCCTCGCCGGCCGCCTTGCAGGCGTGGTCGCGTACCAGCGAAGCGGGGAACCGGGGCAGGACAATACCGCCTTCTTTATACGCGGCATCACTTCTTTCGGCGCCTCGGCGAAAAAAGACCCGCTCATCCTTATCGACGGCATCGAGCTGAGCACCAGCGACCTCGCCCGGCTGAACCCGGACGATATCGCGAGCTTCAGCATTATGAAGGACGCGCTGGCTACCGCGCTCTACGGCGCCAGGGGCGCCAATGGCGTGATCCTTGTTACGACCAAGGAAGGGAAGGAAGGGAAAATGAGAGTGGACCTTCGTTTTGAAAACTCCTTCTCCATGCCCACCAAGCGGATCAAGACCGCCGACCCCGTAACCTTCATGAAAATGCACAACGAATCGGTGAAGACGCGTGACTCCGTGGGGCAAACACTTTATTACGATGAGCAGATCACCTTCACCGAAATGGGCGAGCACCGCGACATCTATCCCGCCACGGACTGGTATAACTCCATGTTCAAAAATACCACCGTCAACAACCGGCTCAACCTTAGCTTCGCCGGGGGCGGTAAAGTGGCCCGCTATTATGTGGCCGGCGCCATTACAAGGGATAGAGGGAACATGCGCGTCGACAGAAAGAACGACTTCAACTCCAACATCGATCTCTACAAATATTCCATCCGCTCGAACGTCAACATCAACCTGACGAAGTCCACCGAAATGTCCACCCGCTTCGTGGCGAATTTTGACGATTATACCGGCCCGATCGACGGTGGCTCGGCTATGTACCGCAAAGTGATGCAGGCGAACCCCGTGCGTTTTAAACCCTACTACGAGCCGGACTCTGCGTTCTCCTACGCAAGGCACATCCTGTTCGGCAACTTTGAAACGGGGGACTATCTCAATCCTTACGCCGAGGCGCTGCGTGGCTACCGGGACTACAGCCGGAGCAATATGCTTACCACCGTGGAGCTGAAGCAGAACCTGGATATGTTTGTGAAAGGCCTGATGATACGCGGCCTGGTGAATTTTGACCGGCGGTCGGAATATGCTATTTCCCGCGCTTACCGGCCTTTCTACTACGACATTTCCGCATTCGATCTGAAAGACGATTCCTACCGCCTGGTACGGCTTAACCCCAGGGACGGCACTGAAACGCTGGGCTACGACGCCGTCAATACCAATCGTACCGTCGCCAACAGTTTTTATTTCGAGGGTGCCACCCAGTATAATAACAACTTCGGCAAGAGCAGCGTGAATGGCCTGCTGGTGTTTACCGCGCGCCAGTTCAAGGAGGGGGCGCCCAGCACCATCCAGCTGTCTTTACCTACGCGCAACGTCAGCCTCTCCGGCCGTTTCTCCTATAACTACGACTCGCGTTACCTCGCGGAGTTCGCGTTCGGCTACAATGCTTCCGAACGTTTTGCGAGGAATAACCGCTGGGGCTTTTTCCCTTCTTTCGGCGCCGGCTGGGTGATATCCAACGAGCCCTTCTTTGCGTCCCTTCGTTCCGTATTCCGCCAGCTGAAGATCCGCGGCTCTTACGGCATCGCCGGCAACGAGGCCATCGGCAGCGCATCGGAACGTTTCTTCTATCTCTCCGAAGTAGACCTCAATGCGCCATACAATGTGAACTGGGGGATCAATATGAACGAGAACCCCGGCGGCATCAACGTAAGCCGTTACGCGAACGACCAGATAGGCTGGGAACGTTCTTACAAATCCAATCTTGTGCTGGAATTTAATCTCGTCAACGGTCTTTCATCCATCATAGAAGTGTATAAGGAAAAAAGGAAGAACATCCTGCAGGACAGGATCATTCCCGCCACGATGGGGATTTTGCCCGCAGTGAAAGCCAACCTCGGCGAAGCCGAAGGAAAGGGCATCGACATCGAGCTGAACTACGACAAGAACATCGGCAAAAACCTGCAGCTGACCGGCCGTGGGACTTTCACCTACAGCACCAGCAGGGTGATCAGATGGGAAGAGCCCGACTATGGCGCCAACCGTTGGCTGTCGCGCATCGGCACGAATCTCGGGCAGACGTGGGGACTGATCGCCGAAAGGCTTTTTGTGGACGACGCCGAAGTGAAAAATTCACCCAAACAGGAATTTGGCTACTACTCCGGGGGCGACATCAAATACCGCGACATCAACCGCGACGGGAAGATCGACGCGCTCGATTTCGTGCCCATCGGCCACCCCACCACACCGGAGATCATTTACGGTTTTGGTTTGTCGGTAGCCTATAAAAATTTCGACGTCAACTTTTTCTTCCAGGGCCTTGCCCGCGAGTCCTTCTGGTTCAACCAGGACAACGTAACCCCGTTCATCGACGGTGACAGCGAAGATGGAAAGGTAGGGCAGAACGCCGTGATGCAGGCCATTGCGGACGATTACTGGTCCGAGTCCGACCGTGACCCGTACGCCTTCTGGCCGCGTCTCGCCAACTACCGGATCGACAATAACCGGCAGCACAGCACCTGGTTCATGCAGAACGGTTCCTTCCTGCGGCTTAAATCCGTGGACATAGGGTACACGCTTCCCAATAAATGGCTGAAAAGATACAAGGTGAGCAGCCTGCGTATTTATGCCAGCGGTTCCAACCTGGGGTTGTGGAGCGCGTTCAAGCTCTGGGACCCTGAAATGGCGGGCTCCGGGTTTGACTACCCGCTGCAGAAAGTGTACAACGTAGGATTTAACATAAGCCTGTAAAAAGATTTCATATGAAGAACGTATTTTTTAAAATGGCTGTCTTTTGCAGCGTTTTGACGGGAACGGTTTCCTGCAGCAAATACCTTGATGTGGTGCCGGACAACATCCCGACGATCGACAATGCTTTTTCGGACCGGTACAATGCCACTAAATTCCTGGCGACCTGTTATTGGGGGATCCCCAAATCGGCGGGCTGGAACGAAAACCCGGCGATGCTCGGCGCGATGGAGCTGATCTTTAACCGTGACCACCGCACCGAAGGCGGCATGAAGTATGCCCTCGGCGAAAACAGCGCCGTGCTCGCCATTACCAATTACTGGAGCTCCGGCGGCACCATGGTGCGGTCGCTGTACGCCGGCATGCGCGACTGCAATACTTTCCTCGAAAATATCGATGGCGTGCAGGACATGAACCGCTACGAAAAAGAGCGGATGAAAGCCGAAGTGAAGCTGATAAAAGCTTACCTGAATTTCTACCTGATACAGTATTACGGCCCCATCACGCCGCTCCGGAAAAGTACTTCTGTGAACGAGTCCACCACCGGCATCCGCGTGTACCGCGAAACGATCGATGAGTGTTTCGGGTATGTGCTGGAGCTGATCGACGAAGTGATCGCGTCCAATGCGCTGCCGCTCAACATTGAAGGCAAAAGCACCGAGCTGGGCCGCTTCTCCCGTCCGGTAGCTTACTTTCTAAGGGCGAAGGTGCTCACGTACTGGGCCAGCCCCCTGTTCAACGGCAACACCGATTACAGCGGGTTCGTCAACCACGAGGGCGTTCCCTTCTTCAACCAGCAGTACGATGCCGCGCGCTGGGACAGTGCGGCCAGCGCCTGCAAGAAGGCGATCGAAGTGTGCGGCACCGCCGGTCACCGGTTGTATACGCCTTCCGACTTCAAGGCCATGAACTCAAAACCCACCACCGACACCACGCTCCTGATCAATACGCTCCGTAGCGCCGTTACCCAGCGATGGAACCCCGAGATCATCTGGGCCAACTCATCTTACCCGGCCAACTGGAACTACCAGATCACCGCCATCGCGAGGATGGAGCCGGGTACTTCCACGCCGTCCGGCTATACCGGCACGCTCAGCGTGCCATTGTCTACCGTAGAGCAGTTTTATTCCAATAACGGCGTGCCTATCAACGAGGACGTATCGTACCCGTACGCCAACCGGTATAATATACGCGTTGGCGACGAAGCGCATAACCTGTTCATCGCCAAAGGCGAGAAAACAGCAGAGCTTAACTTCGACCGTGAAATGCGTTTTTATTCCACGCTCGGTTTTGACAGGGGCCGCTGGTACGGCAACTCCTATCTCCCGGCAAACGAGGCGGAATTGCCCTTCCCCCGGAACCGTTTTGGCGAATATTCCTCCGTGTTCAATCCCGGCGAATACAACGCCACCGGGTACTGGCCGAAAAAGCTCGTTTCCATGAACACCACCTGGCGGGACCCGAACAGCGTTTCCGAAGAAAGTTATCCTTACCCGGAAATGCGTTTTGCGGACCTGCTGCTCCTCTGCGCGGAAGCGCTCAACGAATCGAAGCCCGCACCCGACGCCGAAGTATACCGCTATATCGATTCCGTGCGTACCCGCGCGGGGCTGAAAGGCGTTCTTGAAAGCTGGTCGCAGTATTCCAACCAGCCCGCCAAACCGCTGTCAAAACAAGGCATGCGCCAGATCATCCAGCAGGAAAGAAAGATCGAGCTGGCGGCCGAGGGCATTTACCTGTGGGACAGCAACCGCTGGAAAACGGCCATGAAGGAGCGGAACCGCCCCATCCAGGGCTGGAACATCAACGGCACGGTGGCGGAGGAATATTATTCCGTTACCACGGTGTATTTCCAGCGTTTCACCTACAGGGATTATTTCGCGCCGATCCCGCAGACAGAACTGATCAAAAATCCCCTGCTTATCCAAAACCCGGGTTGGTAAGGTTAAAATACAGGTTATGAAAAAATTCTTTTTATTGATCATCGTTTTTGCAGGCGCAATGCCGGCCTGCACCAAAAAGACAAATGAGCCGATCTCGCCTAAAACGGGCAAGCCCGGAGAGGTAACGGAAGTATCCGTGATAAACAAACCCGGCGGCGCAACGATCTCTTACCGCATCCCGAACCAGGCGGAAGTGATCAGCGTGAAGGCAGTGTACACCCTGTCTACCGGGAAGAAGTACGAAGCCCTTTCGTCCATGTACGAAAACACGCTTACCGTTATGGGCTTCAACGACGAGGAGGAGCATGAAGTGCTGCTGTACACCATCAACAGGGCGCAGGAAATATCCGACCCGGTGAAATGCACCATCAAGCCGACGACGTCGCCGCTAAAGCTGGCGGCTGCGACCGTACAGATACAGGAAGACTTCGGCGGCGCGCGTTTCAGCTGGATGAACGAATTAAAATCCCCGCTGGCCTTTGAAATGTACACGCCCGATTCCCTCGGCCGCATGACCCTGGTGCGCGTGATCAACTCGCAGGTGGCGGAAGGTACCCAGGCCCTGCGCGGCTATCCGCCCGTAGCGCGTGTATTCGGGCTGGTGGTGAAAGATAACTACGGCAACCGGTCCGACACCATCTTCCCGCCGAACAGGCTGCTCACACCGCTGTTCGAGGAACGCCTTCCCAAATCCGCGATGAGCATTATGAAGCTGGCGAACGATCAGAACTTCACCAACTGGGAAGGCTCCGACCAGAAGATGATCGACGACGACCTGACCTCCTTTGGTCATTCGCCCTCTTCCTCGCTTCCCGCGCCTTTCACACTCGACCTGGGCGTAACGGCCAAAGTGAGCCGCTTCGTGATTTTCCAGCGCAATTTCAGCAGCAGCTATTACAACTGGGGCAATCCCAGGGCCTTTGATGTGTACGTGAAAGCCACCGCGCCTTCGCAAAGCGGCGACTGGAGCGAATGGACGAAAGTGATGGAAACCGAGATCATCAAACCCTCCGGCGCCAACAGCAGCACCGTGACGGACGACGACCTCCGCGCCGCGGAGAACGGGCATGAATTCACCTTCGACCTCTCGCTGGAACCGATCCGCTACATCCGCATCGTGGTACGCTCCACCTGGGGCAATACCACGTTCACCCATCCTGCGGAAATTGACGTATACGGCGAGCGGAAATAAATATCAATTTAAACTGACAAGCACATGAAATATATACTGCATGTTTTTTCGTTTTTGTGCATCGTGACCGCGGTGGCCTCATGCGACAAATTCACGGACATCCACAAGGAATACCTGGAAGGAGGGGAGATCATCTACGCGGTGAAACCGGATTCCGTGGTCTTCATCGCCGGGAAGGAAAGGCTGATGATGCGGCTGTGGATGGAAAACGCCCAGAACATCAAGGAAGTGATCGTATCATGGAACAGCGGGGCGGACTCGCTCGTAATACCTGTAGTGTTAAAAACCGGTATGGACAGTATCCAGGTACTGCTCGACGGGCTTGTTGAAAAAGCCTATTCATTTAACGTTTACGCCGTGGATAATTTCGGTCACCGCTCGCTCACGTACACCCAGTTCGGCGCGACCTATGGTGCTACTTACGCGGCATCGCTACAGAACCGCCGGATCAAAAGCATCTCCCTCACGGAGTCGGCGGGCGACATCGAATGGTTCTCGCCCGCGGAAGGCATGATCGCGAACGAAGTGAAATTCGTCAACCGGAACGGCACAGATACTATCGTGCGTTTTTCCGCCAGTTCGTTTAATGTAGCCATCGACGCTCCCGGCGGCACGGAGTTCCAGTTCCGCTCGCTCTACATCCCGGAGGAAGAGTCGATCGATACTTTCGCGACGGATTGGGGAACTGACAAGCTGCCCGACTTCTATGTGATCGACCGCTCGGAATGGGAAGCGCTGGAAGTGTCCGACGAAACCGCGAGCGACGGCGGCGGCAAAGACGCGCTGGTGGACGACGACCTGGGTTCCTACTGGCATTCCCAATGGGGGCCCAATATCGATCCGCCGCACTGGGCCGTCATCGATATGGCGTCAGCAAAAAACATCGCCTATTTCACCATCTACCGCCGCCCCGGCAATACCGACGCCAAAACCGTACAGTTCTATCTTGGCGACAGCAGCGACCCCAACGGTACCTGGACTTTGGCCGGCGAAGGCGTGTTCGGCTCCGGCGATATGATGAGCGTGGACAATACGAACCAGGCAACCGGAAGGTATCTGAAAATTTACCTGCCGGACAGCAACCGCGAGCCGTTCACCAGTATTGCGGAGATCTATGCGTATGGGAAATAAATAAACGGGGATACAAAAGGCAGCTCTTTGCGGGGCTGCCTTTTTTGTTGGGGAAGATGTTATGAATGCGGGAGAGGTATTTGTCTGGACGAAGATCTTCTCTTCCCCAGCCAGCTTCTTACCGGCTCGTCATACCACCGCAGCACGACGTACCCGAGCAGCACGCATCCTGCAAATACAACGGCCGCTACCATGTACATTTCCACGGGCCCGGGTTTTCTCGCGGCAATATAATTGCCAAAAAGCCAGACCGCCCATATGTGCGTCATGTATAACGGGTAAGACAAACGCCCGGTGAAGTTGCAGAAGCCGCGCACCCGGCCTTGCATGGCGGCGCCGGCGCCCAGCGC
The DNA here is from genome assembly GCA_966250725.1 of uncultured Chitinophaga sp. GTDB lineage: Bacteria > Bacteroidota > Bacteroidia > Chitinophagales > Chitinophagaceae > Chitinophaga. Next base: position 284 of record CBINIO010000049.1, on the reverse strand, counting down.
CAGCAGCAGCGGGAACACCAGCATGACCAGTATCATTTCCGTGATCCAGTCGTTGGTGTAATGCGGGTACATAAATACGCCGATCAACAGCGCGCCCAGCCACAGGAAGTTCAGCCGGCTGCGGATCACCAGGTTAAAACGGTAAACCGTCAGTCCTGCCAGGAAAGAAAAGAACACACGCGGGAACCCGTCCATAAAAGTAGGCGCGTCCCAGCCGGTGATGATCCAGCCGCGATGCCGCGCCACGAGGGCGATCCACACGGCGGATATGCCCAGCATCACCA